>CAYTVP010000138.1:0-10852 GCA_964441675.1 uncultured Solibacteraceae bacterium
TAAGCGCCCGACGAAAAGCTCATCCTAGCACGAACAGCGGTTGTCCTCCGAGTCACGACCCAAAACCGTCGAGATTCTCCCAAAGTCTCCCTAACAAAACTGCGAGGACCTGAATCAGCGGGTATTACGGACGGGGATCTCATCGTTGAAACCGTAGAGATTCGAGTTCTTGCCGGCAAGCCCGGCTATCCACACGGGTCAGAAATAATACTTAACGGCGAACTGAATCTGACGCAATTGCTGCCGTTGAGCGGATACGCCCGAAACCTGCATTCGGGCGCGTGCCTTGCGGACCCCACGCGCCGGAGGGACGGCCCCAGCCCGGATGATTCGGAGCGTTGAACATTTCCATGCGAAACCGCAGGGAATGACGCTCGTTGAAGCGAAAATCCTTCATTGTCGAGAAATCGATATTCCAAATGCGCCCAAAGGGCGAAGAAAATCAGGTTCGTATTCGCGCCAGCAAATAAATACCGGCAAGTGAGAAAAGCACGGCGGGTGACCAAGCAGCCACGGCGGGAGGCAGTTGGTTCAAGAAGCCGATTTGCTCGAATAGCTTGCTGACCGACCAGTAAGTAATCGCGATTCCGAGGCTGGCGCCTACTCCTGCCATCGCGCCGCGGCTGCCGGTCAGGAAAGCGAATGGCGTCGAGATCAGCGCCATGATTAGGGCAAACAATGGAACAGCAAATTTTGCTTGCCGCTGAACCTGCAGCTTTACGGTGTCCAGTCCGCTTTGACTCAGCTCGCGAATATAGTCGCCCAGCTCCAGAAAGTTCATCTGCTGTGACAGGCGGACTTCTTTCCGGAAATAGCCGGGGGGTTCATCCAGCTCGGAAAACGTCGCGGTTTCGTGGGCAAAGGAATGGAAATCTTTCACTGTGATGCCTTTGATCGACCGGACGCGGCCATCCTGGAAGACCCAGGTGTTGAGGCTGGGTTCCCATCGAGCGCGTTCCGCTGTGATCAGTTTCTGAAGGTGGAATGTGACCGGATCGAGCTCGTAGACGCTGACCCCGATCATGACGTTCTCGCCCGGTTCAAAATACTTGTAGTAGTAAATCCGCGAACCATTGCTGCCAACGATCCATTTGCGATCGGGGCGAAGAAATGTTTGAACCGGATGGCCCTTGATGACGTTCCGGAGCGCATCCTGCTTACGATTGGCTTCCGGCACGTAGTAATGATCGAAGGCAAATAACGCACCACTCATCATCGTCGCCGCCAGTAGTACCGGCAGTGTGAGCCGATACATGCTTACGCCGCATGCTTTAAGAGCGGTGACCTCATTTGTCTTCGTCAAAATGCCGAATGTCACCAGAACGCTGACCAGGACAGCGAGCGGCGCCGAATCGTAAATTAGCTTCGGCGCCAGGAATATCAGGTATGTCGAAACAACCGACATCGAGATTTTGTTCTTTACGATGTCGCTCAACAGCTCGAAAAAGGTGAATACTTCCACCATCACGACGAAGGTAACGAGCAGGAGTACGAAGTAAAAGAGAAAAGTCTGGAGAATATAAGTATCGATTACCTGCGGCCAGATCCACGTTCGTCCTGTCGAAGCTTTCGAGGCAGGAGCGGGAATCGCGCGGAATTTTTGGAATAGCCTGTCGGTCCGGCGGCGCAGCGTGTCCAGAAGATCAAATCCCGCCGATCGCTCCATCCTGCTCAGCAAAAAGATGCCTACAACGGCAAATACAGCGTTCGGCGCCCACACGGCAACCCAAGGCGGAACGGTTCCTTGCTGCGCCAGGCCGATCAAGGTGATCATCGCGACCCAGTAGCAGAACGCCACAAGAATGGTCAGTACGAAGGCGAA
Organism: uncultured Solibacteraceae bacterium; assembly: GCA_964441675.1. Classification (GTDB taxonomy): domain Bacteria; phylum Acidobacteriota; class Terriglobia; order Bryobacterales; family Bryobacteraceae; genus JAPKYZ01. Next base: position 1,823 of record CAYTVP010000138.1, read on the forward strand.
GGACTTACCTGCCTTTCGCGATGAGGCGCCCAACGGAACCCCGACCAGCGCGAGGACGATGCATGCCCATGGCAAGGCAATGCGCTGGTGGAACTCAATTCGCGCGTCAACCGCCTTCTCCGGCGGTAGCGACTGAATCCTACGATAGAGCGGAATCGTATCGAGCTCGCTATAGGCGGCGATGCGGACACCGCCGGGCTTCTTCGCCTCGAGTAACTGCTCGCTCGTTGGGAATCGGCTATTGTAGTCATCCGCCGGATCTTGGCCCATTTCGTAGGCATAGCCGTTCCTCATCGAGAGTTGAATACGGCTATTCACAGGATCGGGAATGGCGATCGCTTCTTCGGCAATCTTAATCGGCGGAGCCTCTCCTACTTCGCGCACGCTGGATTGGCGTTCGGTCGGCGGGCGCAAATCGGCGATAAAGACTTTCTTCCACTTCGTCACCGGGCCGGCGATCACATCGCTGACATAAAGGACCGTGTTCGGGAAGGACTCTTCAAATACTCGCGGCTGAATCTCCGCGGTCAGTTGCGTTGCGGCCAGCGTTTGCGAGACGCGAATCATCTCTCGTACCGACCATGGCGTAAGCCACATGCTGGCGGCCGCGGCCCCGGCCAGACCGAGAAAGGCAAATGTCAGCACCGGGCGCAATACGGTTCGCGAGGGAACACCTGCGGCCCGGAGCGCCGTGATTTCGTTATCGCTCGACATCCGGCTTAAGCCGATGAGGATGCCCACCAATACGGAAACCGGGATGGTGAAGGGCAGCGTAGGAGGAACCAGTAATGCCAGCAGGTAGGCCAGCATTTCAGGCGGCGCAGAGCTACGGAGAACGAGTGCGAAGAAGTCGCCCCGCCCCAGCCGTTGAAGGAAAAAGACGAATGTGAACAGGACGATGCCAAGCAGCGCGCTAGTCGCAACCTCGCGGAAAACGGCGCGGCTAATAATGCGCATAAACAGTGACGATCATCTTGTCAAAGGCGGTGGAGGGACGAGAGGCAACTGCGGCAAATCCTGATCCAACCGCTCCAGTTCCAGGTCTTCGAAAAGAATCGACGGCGCAACAACCGTACTGGTGTACACGTAATTTGAGCCGCCGACTAAAGAAAACGGGGCCGGGCTGCCCAGAAAATGGAATGCCTGAAGATCGTCGCCCGCGGTGATGATGTCCTTCAGAGTCCTGGCATTCAGATTACGAAACCGGAGGCCGCGCACAAGTTCCTCGCGGCCGTCGGCGAAGACTCGATAGGCCAGCAAAGGAAGGCTTATAGGATGCTCCTGGCCCTGTATGAGCCGTCGCAGCTCTGAAGTCGATGCCGAGGATGGAAAATCCATCTTCCGGATGATCATGCCGTACGGCTTGCCGCGGTCGGAAATCATCTTGAGCAGCTGATCCTTCAGAGCCTTCGCCGGCACCGCCTCGCTGGATTGGACAAACAGGTTGCTGATTGCGGCGATCTTGGCTCCGAATGCTCCCGGAAGCCGCGCCCTCCCGTTCGATGCTTTGGTATCGCGGGTTGGCTGGCGTGTCGATAGCAGACTCTTCAGCACACCATTTTCGATCACGGTCAAAGGCTCCGGGACCACCGCCTCCATGTCGGCGCGATAATGGCCCAGCAATGGTTGGCCGCGCCATTCGCGTTGGGTAGGATCGTCCACGACAGTGAAGGTGTCGGGCAGCACGCGCGATCCGATTCGCCCCTCGAAGATCCCCGGTCTATACGGCAATGGCCGGCCAGGCTGTCCTACGGGCTTACGCGTTGCGGGCAGGGCACCGCTCAACAGCTCCGCGAAGAGCTGGGCGCCGGCACCGGCGTCGAACAACACCGGGCCAACAACGCTCTCGCCGACAGGCGCCGCGAGCATCGATTTCAAGTCGCTCGCCACCGTCGTTGCAATCTGCCGCAATTCCGCCTCGCCCGGCAGCCGTGCCGATTGGAGCGCGTTCACCTGGGCGTGATTCCGCAGGAGCATGCCGTCGGCGGCCTGACCGCGGCCCTGTATCCTGACGTATGCCAATGCATCGAGAAACGTAACAGCGCTTCCCTCGGAACTCAAAAAATAGCTACGGGACTGGCCGCAGTCTACTTCGACGCCGGATTCCTGGATCTCGGGATAGCTATTGAAGATAGCGGAAAGAGAAATGGCGCGGGCTCGCCAGCCTTCCTGGTCGACTGCTTCGCGAGACAAGTCGCCCTGTTGAACCACCGGTGGCGCCGCCGAAAAATCCGGCAGACTATCGGTCTGTGTGATGTTACGCAACGCCGCCCGCTTGCGCCCGATTGCTTCGATGGCGCCCTTGTATGCGCGATCGGTAGCGAGCCAAAATCCCTGGCGCAAGGCCTCGTAGTTGTCATCCAGGGGAAAATTCTCCGGATCGAACCGCGAGCCCGAGTAGAAACCGGAGAAAACATAGTTGGTGTTGTCCATCTCCGGCGTCCCAACCCGGACGGTCACGCGGGGTAGACGCACTTTGGTCGGACGTTCGTGCAGCAGCCCGCCGAACGTAGCCGATACCGAGTAGCTCTCCAGGTCGTCGAGCGCGTACTCTACGTAATACGGCGGGTCGGTGCTTGCCCGTAACTGCTTCAAACGCGCCATCTCGTCACGCATCGCGCGAAGGACGACATCATCCGCTACGCCTTCCTTTTGTGCCGAGGCGCGGAACGCAAGAAACGCCAACAGTTCCCGTCGTGTGATCCTCATTCGCTTTTGTCACGCGGACGATCGAGGTAAGGGGGCCGGTCGAGCGAGCGTTCCTTTTTCTGAATCTCCAACTCAGAAATCAGTAGGGACGGCGATATCGCAGAAACCGGAACGGTGCCGGATTCGGCGCCGCAGTAGCCGTTAAAAATTCCCGGTTTGTCGGACGTCGCCATGATCCTTGCGAAGCTCGACAAGGGCGTGCCCACGATATCGACACCGCGGACCAGCTCGTCGGGCCGGCCATCGGCCCAGACACGATAAACGATCAACGGAACGACGGTATATGCCTGGAGGCCGCGGCGTCCGGTCGTCGTATAGCCGCCAGTCACCTTAGCGAAGTACAAACCGTAGGATTTCGACTGCTTCTTCACTTCTTCGATCAGCATCTTGCGAAGCTCGGCGTCTGGAACCTTGCGCGTGGAGCGGACAATCAGATTGGATTGACGCGCGACCACCTCGCGGCCCGGCTGCTTTCGTCCGTGGCCATTCGAGTGTTGAAAATTCCCCACCGGCGATCGAGATAGCAGGAATGTCTTGAGGACGCCGTTTTCGACAAGGTTCACATTCTGTGCCTTCACCCCTTCGTCATCGAACCCATACCATCCGTTCAGGTCAACGTCGCCCATCTGGCGGCGGGTTGCGTCGAAATCCAAAGACAGGAAGCTGGGAAGAATCTGCTTGCCGATGCTGTCGGAAAAAGTTTGACCTTCGGTCTCATCCTTCTGACGGTGGCCCTCGATCCGGTGCCCAAAGATCTCATGGAAGAACACACCGGCTGCCTCACCCGCGAGAATCGCCGGGCCGATATAAGGCTCGACAGCGGGCGCTTTCATCAGCGCCAACAGATCCTTCTGAGCCTTCTTGACGGCATTTTTGACGACATCATCGTCCGGGAGACGGGATGGATCGGCTGCCTCAAAGCTCTCGGTGGTCACCAGATCCATACCGTCGGCCGCCTTGCCGCGAGCAACGATCATGATGCGCGCGAACTGGCGGCCATGTTCCAGGCGCGCGCCTTCGGTCGAAACGAAATACTTCGCTTCGCGCTGCGCCGTCACCGCCACCTGCGAAGCAAGCACTGAGGGGTTGTCGAACAGCGCCGACCACTGCCGTGCCTTCACTGCCCATGCGGCGCGATCGAAGCTCAGCTTCGGGGGAAGCTCAGAGGCTTTCTGCGGTGCTTCGGTGGAAAAATCAGCCGCCGATTCGCGCTCGATATTCGTCTGTTCGGCAGCCTTGATATTGATGAAGCGCTGTGCGGCGCCGCGGTAAACACGATCGGTCTCAAGCCACAATCGCCGCCGTATAGCCCCCGGAGCATCATTCAGCGGAACGCCGATGCCTCCGGCGAATCGGGGACGATCACCGCGAATGGGACGGTAGTTGTCCAGCTCCGGCGATCCCACGCGAACCGATACATCCAGGTAGCGGCGTACATCGCCGCCCACACCCTGCACTGCCCCAAAGGATGCGGCTGCGGATTCGTTCTGAATTTCAGTAACCGCGTAGGAGAGGAAATAGGGCGCAGGATCGCCCTTCTCGCGGAGAACCGGAAAATTCCGATTCAGTTCCTGCTCGAGGATGTCAAGAAGAGAGGATTCGGGGGGTGCTCCACCTGCTGCAACCGCCAGCAGGAAAGCCAGCCGCCTGATTACCGGCACGAACTACAGAATATCAGGCGTTTCCGGCGATCCGTGTCACGGACAGTAAACCCTTGTCCTTCATACCGCTCAGAGCCAGTCCATATCGGCCGCGAACGCCGGTCTTCTCGAAGATATGCTTCAGGTGAATCTTCACCGTTCCAGGACGGATGCCCAGCTCGTGGGCGATATCGCGATTCTTCAGCCCCACTTCGACCAGCGCCATAACCTGCCGCTCTCTCGGAGTCAATTGGCAGCGCGGGTGCCGATCTTCGGCATGCGTGCCGCGGATTACCGCATCTTCCATCCAGCACTGTCCGCCGTGAACAGCCCGCAAACAGTCCAGCAATGTTTCACTTTGAACCGTTTTTCTCAGGATTCCCCGCACGCCGTTCTGCAACAGCCGAAGCGCTTCCGGTTCGCTAATTGAAGAACCCCAAACAACGGTGATTGTGGTCAAGCGGGTCTCCTGCAGCCAGGAGTTCAGACCGTCGCCGCTTGCTGCTTTATCCAGAACGACAACCCGGGGGCGCAGGCGGGCGGTCCGCAGCCGAAGCTCATCCAGGCTGCTGGCGACTGCCACTACTTCGAATTCCGTATGTGCAGAGAGGACGCATCGGACGCCCTCTGCGGTCAAGGGTTGTGTGTCGCAGATTGCCAGCGATACAAGATTGCCAAAGGCGCGGTCTGTCATCGGTATCTACGCATTAGTACGGGATACCGCCGCTCTCTCTCATATTTTCGATAGAGGAAATGGTTTTGTTTCTTTAACTTTTGACGTTGATTACACCGCGGCAGGCGGCGGCGCCGCAACGGCATTCCACCCGCTCGACATCCCAGCCAAAGCGATAGTCGACTGTCAGTTCTTCGCCCGGTTCGATGATGCGTTTGCTGAGGTAGAGGATATGTCCACGCAGGATCCGCGAAACCAGGGACGGGTCGCAGGAGTGATTGATATATTCGGCCCCGCTGCCCCCCACGGCACCGTCAATGTTCCAGTAGTTGTCCAGCGTGAAGAGGTAAACGTCTCCGCGGGAGTCCGCGCGCCGCTTGCTCTCACGGCGGCTGATCCGCTCGCCGGTATACTCGATCACCTTACGGTTCGCAGGAATGCGCTCAAGGGCGTAAACGCCCCATCGATGAATCGGCGACCGGGCTACCTTTAACTTGAAAGTGGCGTAGCGAATATCGATACGCGGAGTGGAAAGCCGTTCCGGGCAAGCTGCCATTTGGGGATCAGAGACGTTTATAGCGAATCACGGCGCCCAGACGCAAATATAAATCACCGTTTCGACGAGACGGGTGCCGTCGCGCCAAAGTAGTTGGCGTGCTGGCGCAGATACTCGAGAAAACTGCGCGCATAACGATCCAGATTTTCCAGGCTGCCTCCTCCGGCGATGGGCGAGCACATCTCGTAGGCGGCACCGCCTTTATAGCCTCCCTCGCACAACGCCGTCAGGAAGCCGTCGTAATCAATGAAACCTTCCTCCATCGGAACTGCTTGAACCGACGGCGTCAGCCGCTCGTAGTTCACCAGTGCCGGCACGTACCGATACCGCGGCCGAAGCTGATAGCTGGCGATGGTTGTATGCACCGTGATGCGTGCCATCTTCCGGGCAGCGGCAATAATATTCTCCCCGTGCAGCGCGGGAGCCCAGGCATCGAACATGGCAAGGCAATTCGGCCGGTCGATCTCCTGGATCAAATCTCGAAACGCATCCGTACCGCAGGCGAGGTCATGATGATTTTGCACTCCGAGCGTTACGCCGAAGGGTGCCACGCGGTCTGCTGCTTCGCGAATACTGTCAACAATGACACGGTGCTGCGCCGGTAGCGTCGCTGCCGGGTTCTCGTAGCCGGTGAAGATGCGCACCAGCGATCCGCCGAGATCGCGGGCAAGCTCGCCCAATGAGACCACATGGGCAATCTGCATCTCTCGCTGGGGAATCTCGCCATGCTCCAGATCGGCCGTCCAGTTTGTGTAGCCTGCGATGCAGACCGATACGAAGCCGTGGTGCTCGATTCGCCGGCGAAGCCGGCTGCGTCCCTGCTCGTCCCAATCGAGCGGCGACAGATGCGGCCGCTTGGCCGCCAGCATCACGCCCGTGAAGCCAAGCTCGGCGGCCTTGTCCAGGAAGTCGTCCAGAGGAAGATAAGCCTGTCCCCATGAGCCGGAATAGCTGATCGAGTGTAGAAGCGCGGCGTTAATCATCCGTCTTCCAGCGTATTCCCATCTGCGTCCGAACGGCGCGCTAGTCTTGCCGCAGGGCTATGGCCGGATCGACTCTCGACGCCCATCGCGCGGGGATCGCGCAGGCGGACGCAGCCACGACGAGGAACGTCGCCGCGGCGATTCCTAGCGCCCAAGGATCGTTGCCGCGGACCCCTTCCATCAGCGCCTCCAGCATGCGTGCTAGGGCCGTTGCTGTTCCTATGCCAATCGCAATCCCGGCGGCAGCCAGCCACAGTCCATGGCCCAGAACCATCCCGAATACGCCGGCGCGTGTTGCGCCTAGGGCCATCCGAATTCCGATCTCCTGCGTGCGCCCGCTGACGAAGTAGGCGATCACGCCGAAGATGCCAACTGTCGCCAGCGCGAGTGCCAACCCGGCGAAGATCGTTACCAGAGACATGCTGGCGCGCGGACCGGAGAGCGATTCTTCTAAGCGGTGCTCCATGGAGGCAACCTGGAAGATTGGCTCGTTCGGGTCAACCGCTCGTACTACTTGAGCCGCCGCTGTCACCACGCTCTCCGGCGGAACGTTGGTTCGGAGAATCAGATATGTTTCCGGCTCAAAAGAGTCGCTGTAGGGGCCGAAGACTGCATACGGGTCCACCGGAGTACTGCGCTGCTGCTTCACATTGCCGACGACGCCGACAATCTCACGCCACCGGCCTTCTCTCGATCCGAACTCGATACGCTTTCCAATAGCGGACTGTCCCGGATAGAATTGCCGGGCGAACGCCTCATTTACGATGGCCACCATGCTGGATGCGCCCCGGTCTGCATCAGTAAATACGCGCCCTTCGAGCAAGGGAATGCCAAGAGCCCGGAAGTAATCGGCACTGACAAATGCCGTCGGAATCGAGGGACGATTGCCGATCGGCGGTTCCGGGCGATCCTGGAACGAAACTCCCGCGGCACCGAGCGTACCGGCTATCGGAATGCCGCCTCCGATAGCGGCGTACTCGACACCGGGAATCTGTTTTGCACGCTCCAGCACCTCCCGATAGAATTCGATTCGACGCTCATTCTGTGGATACTTTTTCGGTGAGGGAGCCACTTTCAGCGTGAGGACACCTTGCGGTCGAAAGCCTGGATCAGCGGCAGCCAGACGCACGAACGTACGAACCAGCAGGCCGGCGCCGGCGAGTAACGTCACCGCCACCGCAACCTCGGCTACCACCAGACTGCCCTGTAGCCTTTGGTGTACGCGAGAGGATGTGGTTCGAGTAGCGGCGGATTTCAACGCCTCGTTTGCCTGCGTCCGGGCGGAAGACAATGCCGGCAGCAGGCCGGTCAGCAAACCGGCAATCACCGCCGTCGCGATCGTGAACGCGAGGACGCGCGAGTCGATCGTTACCAGATCCGCCAGATGGAGCGACTCCGGCAGAAACGCCCGCAACGGCTTCAGGCTGGCGTATGCCAAGCCGGTACCGGCCGCCGCGGCAATCGCACTGAGCAGCAAACTCTCCGTCAACAACTGGCGGGCCAGCCTCCCCGCACCGGCTCCCACCGCGGCACGGATCGCCATTTCCCGCCGTCGCACCACCGCACGCGCGGCTTGCAAGCCGGCAACGTTCAGGCAAGCGATCAAGAGAACCGCGATCACTACATAATTCAGGATCACCAGCGTGGAGCGGATGTTTCCCGTCAGCCATTCGCGCAGCGGTATCACGCGCACTTCCATGTCTTTGCGCATGTTTACCATCTGTTCCGGCTCCTGCGCGGCGGTGACGCGGACGATGTTGGCGAATTCCTGCCGTAGCGTTTCGGGCGTAACACCGGCCTTCGCCAGCGCCAGCACCCGCAATAGACGGAAGTTCTTCTCGTCCTGCCAGTTCGGATTGCCGGGCAGCGCCATGGGCAGCAATAACTCTTCCAGGAAATTGTTATCGGGAAAGCGGAAGTGCGCCGGGAGCACGCCGATGATCGTTTTCGGCGTGTCGTTCAGGATGATTTTCTTGCCGACGACGTCCCGTGCGCCGCCGAACCGCCGCTGCCACAGGGAGTAACCGAGAATTGTGACATCCGGGCCGCCCAGGACATCTTCCTCGGCGGCAAAGTTGCGTCCCAGCGCGAGCCGTGTTCCCAGCATGTCCAGCAAGTTGTGGGTCACCATGGTTCCCTGAACTCGCTCCGGCTCCCCCTCACCGGTGATGTTCTTCGCGCCGCCGCCGCCGTAGGCGGCGATTGCCTCCACCAGCTTAGAATTGGCGCGCCAGTTCGCAAAGTCGGGACTCGGCGGTCCGGGAATGACCGGCTCCCGCGGCCAGTATTCCAAAAATCCACCAGGGAAAACGGAATGGAGGCGTGGCGGGCATTTCCACCCGGAATGTGGGTGACGGCTCGGACAGATAGCCGAGGGGGTCTTCGGAGATGATGCGCAGATTAAGAAGACTGCCGGGACGAATATTTTGCAGGGTTGCTTCCACCATTTCCCCCTTGCGTTCGATTTTT
>CAYTVP010000139.1:0-2120 GCA_964441675.1 uncultured Solibacteraceae bacterium
AATCTGCCGGTTGCTACGCTTGTTCTCGATGTCTCCCTGCAGGGAATGGGCCTCGGTATTCGCGGGATCCAGGTTCAGAACTTCCTGCACCTTCTGCAAGGCAAGTTGATACTCCTCCTCGTCGAAGCGGCGCCGGGCAGTATCCAGTAACTGCCGGATGGTCTGAGTTCGCAAAGCGTCGTCGGTCGACTTACGCAGTGAAGTAAGATCCGGGTGAAGGAGTGCTTCTGACTCCAACTCGGCGATGATCTCGTTGGCAAATTCCAGCTCGCCTTGCTCGAGCGCCTTTTTCACGCGCTGGATTCTTGGCTCGATATGCTCCGGGCTGAAATATTCAATCGGCTCATTTCGCAGCGCCTTCTGCAGGTTTTCGCCGAATTCTTTGGCGGAACCAAATCTCTGGTAGGGCTGCTTGGCCATCGCCTTGTGAATGACCTGGCTAATGGGGAGGCTGACTGCGGAGTTTACCTGGCATGCCGGCGGCGGAATTTCATGAAGAATGCGGTTTGCGAGATCTTCCTTACTGCCCGCTTCAAGCGGACGCCGCCTGGCAACGGCCTCGAACGCCACGACGCCCAATGAGAACAGGTCGGAGGCAGGCGTCGGCTTCCTGAGCATAATTTGCTCCGGAGACATATAAAGCAGCGTCCCACCGTGCTTTACCGTGGAATGCACATCAAGGAGATGCGCGACACCGAAGTCGATGATTTTCACGGAATCATCTTCGAGAACAAAAATATTGCTCGGTTTCAGGTCCCGGTGTACCAGTCCGTGGTCGTGAGCCGCCTGAAGGCCTCGGCATACCTGTAGAAGAATATCGACACAACGCTCCACAGTGAGCCGCGAACTTGACGTCTCGATCAGTTTGTCGAGCGTCAAGCCTCGCAGCAGCGGCATCACAAAGTACGGAGTTTGCTGGCCATTCTCGTCCATGGAGCCGACATCGTAGATTTCGACGATATTCGGATGCGCCATGCCGGCGAGAATTTCGCACTCTTTCCGGAACAGATCGAGTGCGGTTTTATCGCGGACGTCGCGTATGGTTTTTAGCGAAACTTCCCGGTTCAATATGTGGTCGTAGGCCCACCAGACCACACCCATCCCACCTTGACCGAGGACCCGCCGCTTTTCATAGCGTTCGTTGATTCGGGCAGAAGTAGGCATGCGCCGAAGACATTTACTATTTTACGTGACTTTATTATTGGAACCGTTACACGCCGATTTTCCGCATTAGACGCGATATCCGGCCGATTTATGCGAAGGCGAATCCGGGCAAGGCCGAGGCTGCTGTTCTCAGCCCGGAAATGGAGCTACGATCCCTGGCGGCGGCGCTTTACCAGCTTCTTGCGCGTTCTCGGCAGCCGGACCACCGCCTCTGCGGAAAACGCTTCATTGATAAAGTCAGCCAGCTCCGCCAAATGACTCTTGAGCAGGCCGGTGGCGGGACTCGCCGACGGAGCACGCCCAACATAACGGATGACCCGCTTGCTCGGCTCAAGCAGCGGATGTATACGGTCTGAAACAAATCGCCACCCACCCATATTTTTCGGCTCTTCCTGTGCCCATACTATGTCCGTCGCCGGCGAATAACGCGACAACACGTTCTCGATTTGTGACGCCGGGAACGGATACAACTGTTCCAGACGCACTAACGCGACATTCCATGCCTGACGCTCCTCACGCGCCTGGGCGAGATCGTAATAAACCTTGCCCGAGCACAATACGATGCGCTTGACGCGATCGCCGGCGTAGGCCGCGGTATCGCCCAAGACCTCCCGGAACGCACCCGCGGTCAATTCCTCCGCTTTGCTGACCGCCTTCGGATGCCGTAGGAATGATTTTGGCGTAAACACGATCAGCGGCTTTCTGGTGGACCGCTGTCGCCGTAATAAATGGAAATACTGCGCCGGCGTTGTGCAGTTGGCCACGATCCAATTGTCTTCCGCGCAAAGATGCAGGAAGCGCTCGATACGGGCGGAGGAATGCTCCGGACCCTGGCCCTCGAAACCGTGCGGCAGCAGAAGTACCAATGATGACGGCTGATTCCACTTGGCTTCAGCGGAGGCGATGAACTGATCGATAATGACCTGGGCGCCATTAACGAAGTCCCCGAACTGCGC
>CAYTVP010000139.1:2130-8842 GCA_964441675.1 uncultured Solibacteraceae bacterium
CCCACAGAACAAGCGTGCGAGGTTCGGAAACGGAATAGCCAAACTCGAATCCCATTACTGCGAACTCACTTAAGCTGGAGTCCACAGCCTCAAACCGTGCCTGATCAGGCGAAAGGTGCTGCAGCGGAACGTATTCTTTTCCTGTGTTCGTATCGAAGAACTCGAGGTGGCGCTGCGAAAATGTTCCCCGGCTCGAGTCCTGGCCGGACAGGCGGACAGCGGTTCCTTCAAGAACCAGCGATCCGAAGGCCATCGCCTCGGCCAGCGCCCAATCGATGGGGCCGCCGTTACCGGCTTCCAGGCGCTTGGCAATGAACTTGGTGCGCAGCTTCTCATGCACATTGAAATCGTCAGGAAAACTATGAATGCCTGACAGGATGCGATCGAATGTCTCCCTGTCTATGGAGGTCTTCTGGCCGGCTCCTGGTGTCGGTTCAGGACGGGTTTGGTCTTCCTCGACAACTTCGAAAGCTTGTGTGTTCTTTCGCGATTGGTCAAAGCCTTCCTCAAGATGCGCTATCAGCCGATCCCGAATGCCATCCACCTGTTCAGCGGTGGCCGTGCCTTCGCGAATCAGCTTTTCGCGGTAGATCGCGGCGCAGGAAGGATGCCGTTCGATTTCGCGGTACATCAACGGCTGCGTGAAGCTTGGATCGTCGCCCTCGTTGTGGCCGTGCTTGCGGTAGCAGACCATGTCGATTACAACGTCCTTGCGAAACTGGCGCCGGAAGTCGAAGGCGATGCGGGCGACACGGATGCAAGCCTCGGCGTCATCGCCGTTCACGTGAAAAATCGGCGCCTGCACGGTGCGGGCAACATCGGTGCAATAGACGCTCGACCGGGCTTCGTCAGGATTCGTTGTGAAGCCGATCTGATTGTTGATGACCAGATGTATCGTGCCGCCTGTGGCGTAGCCTTTTAGCTGCGACAGGTTCAACGTTTCGACGACGACGCCTTGGCCGGCGAAGGCCGCGTCTCCGTGCACCAGCACAGGAAGCACGCGCTCGCGGGCTGAATCATTCAGCCGGTCCTGCTTGGCCCGCGCCATCCCTTCGACGACAGGATCAACAGCCTCAAGATGACTCGGATTCGGCGCAAGGCTCACAACCAGCTCGTGCCCGGATCTTGTCACCTTCACGCCGCTTGCGCCCAAGTGATATTTCACGTCGCCGGAGCCTTGTGTCGACTCTTCGTCCAGATCGCCTTCGAACTTGCTGAAAATCTGTGCCGGTGTCTTGCCCACCAGATGCGTCAGCGTGGTGAGGCGGCCGCGGTGCGCCATGCCGATTACTACTTCGTGCGCCGCGACGTCTCCGGCCTTCTCGCAGACTTCTTCGAGGATGGCGAGCGCGTTCTCGCCACCTTCGATGGAGAACCGCTTCTGCCCCAGGAACCGGTTGCCCAGAAACTGTTCGAACGTTTCTGCCTCAAGCAGGGTTTCCATCACGGTCAGCTTTTCCTCGCGAGAAAGCGGCTGTTCCGCGTCCGGCGATTCCACGCGAGCCTGCAGCCAGCGCTTCTGCTCCGGCTGGCTGATGTTCATGTACTCCACACCCACCTTGCCGCAGTAGGCGCGCCGCAGCGTATCGAGAATCTCCCGCAAAGTGCACACAGCCTTCGGTGCGGCAGTTCCGGTCAGATGCCCCAGAGATCCGAAGTTGAACTCGCGGTCGAGATCCCACATCGACAGCCCGTAAGTCTGCGGATCGAGTTCCGGATGGTAGTGGGGAGCCTCTGTCGGCGCGAACCGTCCGAGCGGATTCAGGTCCGCGATGAGGTGTCCGCGCACCCGGTACGCGTTGATCATCTGCAGAATCGCGGCTTCTTTATTGACTTCGCCGTGCGCCTGGGCCCGCTGTGTGACTCCCGGGAGTGCCGGAGCGAATGAATCCTGCTGCCAAACCAACGGTTTGTAGGGTATGCCGAGACTTTCGAAGATCCCGTCGTAGAAACCGTCCTTGCCCTGCAGAAGGTCCTGCATGCGCCCCAGGAACGTTCCGCTCTCCGCGCCCTGGATCACCCGGTGATCGTAGGTACAGGTGATCATCATGACCTTGCTCAAGCCGAGAGCGGCCTTCACTTCCGGAGCCACGGCGGCATACTCCGCCGGATAATCCATTGCGCCGGTAGCGATGATCGCACCCTGGCCCGGCATCAACCGCGGTACGGAGCCGATGGTTCCTACCGTGCCGGGATTGGTCAAAGAGATTGAGGTACCCTGAAAATCCTTTAGCTCCAGCTTCCCCTTGCGCGCTTTCTGGATCAGGTCGTCGAACCCTGCGAGAAACTCGATGAATGTTTTCGAGCCGCAATCTTTGATCGAAGGCACGACAAGGCTTCGCGTGCCGTCCTTGCCCGCTATATCGACGGCGATGCCCAGGTTGATCTGATTCCGCACCACCCGAAAATGCTCGTTGTCCTTTTGAGCGTAGGCATTGTTCAGGTTTGGCAGCGTCTTCACCGCTTGAGCGATGGCCCAGCCGATGATGTGCGTAAAGGAAATTTTGCTCTTGCCGGAGAGTTGGCGGAAATCGTTGAGGATCCGGCGGTTTTCCTCGATAACTCTCACCGGGACCACCCGCTGCGACGTGGCCGTCGGAACGGAGAGGCTCAGATTCATGTTCTCGGCGATGCGGGCGGGCGCACCCCGAAGAGGTACCAGTTGTTCCGCTTCTTCGGATTGGGACGTGGTCGTGGCGGGCGGCTTTGCCGTCGTCGTGGGCAGGGAACTGGACTCGACTGCCTTAGGCGCCGCCGGCTGGCGGGATTCCTGTGTGGACGGTGCGGCGGGAGATGGAGCGGGCGGCAACTCCTGCGTTGCCGCTGCCGAAGTCGCCACCGCGGGCTGAGGTTCTTCCGCAACCGCGGTTGCCGCTCCTCTGGTATCTTGTTCCGGTGCCTTTGACCCGTTCCCGCCTCCATGCTCGGAATCGAAAACTGCCTGCCACTGGTCGGCTACCGCATCGCGGTTGCTCAGATATTGTTGGTAGAGTTCTTCTTCCAACCAGCTATTAATACTCGGCGCCACTTCTTTCTCGTTCGACATGGATGGGAAAATCGGGTTCGTCTCTTGATTCAATAATATCGGAAAGCTCTATGAAGATCGTGATTCTTGACGGTTTTTGCGCCAATCCGGGCGATTTGGACTGGACCCCTCTCGACTCGCTCGGTGACGTTACCGTCTACGAGCGTACACCCCCACAGCTACTTCTGGAGCGCGCGTCCGCGGCCAACGCCATTCTGGTCAATAAAGTAGCGCTCGATGGAGAAATTTTAGCCCGTCTCCCGGAGCTGCGGTATGTCGGGGTGCTGGCCACCGGCTACAACATCGTCGACACCGCGGCGGCTCGGCGGCACGGGATCGACGTCACGAACATACCTGCTTACGGGACGCACGCAGTTGCCCAACACACAATCGCACTCTTATTGGAGCTGACCAACCAGGTGGCGTTGCACGCCGCTGCCACCAAGTCTGGCGAGTGGACGCGCAATCCGGACTGGAGCCTGGCCAAGACGCCGCTCACCGAGCTCCGCGGAAAGACATTTGGCATTGTCGGGTTCGGCCGCATCGGCCGCCAAACGGGAGCCATCGCCCACGCCCTGGGAATGAATGTCACCGCCTACAGCCACAACATGAATAAGCCAGGCGAGGCGTATCCGTTCACGTGGATCTCTCTCAAAGGGTTGCTTGAGGAATCCGACGTGGTCAGCCTCCATTGTCCGCTGGTTGCCGAGACGCGCGGAATCGTCAACGCGCAAACGTTGAAGCGAATGAAACCTTCCGCATTTCTGCTGAATACCTCGCGGGGGCCACTAATTGACGAGGGAGCGCTTGCCGAAGCACTGAACGAGGGGCGTCTTGCCGGTGCCGGACTGGATGTACTTTCCGAGGAGCCGCCTGTTTCCGGTAGCCCGCTGATCGAAGCGAAAAATTGCCTCGTCACGCCGCACAATGCCTGGGCGGCGCGCGAAGCTCGGGAGCGGCTGCTAAATATTGCTATTGAGAATCTTCGCCGCTGGAGCGAAGGCTCGCCCCAGAACGTCGTCAATCCGGACGGCCGCTGATTACTTATCTTTTTTCTTAAGTGTCCGGCTGACGTCGACGCCGTACTTGGGATGTTCGCGGGTTCCTCCGACCGTGATCGACAAAACCGTGCCTTTGCCCCGGCGCGTCACCAATCCGTCTAATGGCTTCAGCAAAATCGATTTGTATCCGGTGAACATCTGCGACGCCTTGGCGTCCAGCCGCAGCACGCCCGCAAAGTCGATTTGCTCGCTCCGCAGCCCGTAGCTGCCTTGTAGGTCCACTTCGGCTCCCGGGATGCCATATGTCAGATTTCCGATATTGATCACTGAGTTCTGAAGGCGGAAGTCACCTTCAAACCGCGAACGTGCTATCGGTGTTCTCTCCTCGCTAGGCTTGCCCTGTGCTCTGGTGCTCAGCCCGTCAATCTTGGACTGAATTTCGGGATTCACAAACCGTACGCCGGCCATTCGGAACTTTCCGTTCAGACCCAACTTTTCGATCACATCCACATCGCCGCGCGGCAGAAGAATCTTCGTTCGCAGATCGATTCGACCCCGCATCGGCGTTCCTCCCTTTACCGCAAGCTGGAGGACGTCATCGAGACGGCCGTTCGTAATGACCGCATCGAGTTCGATGTTCTTGCCCTTCACGTCTTTCTCGCCAATGATTCCCCCTTTCACAATCATGGGCGTCTGTCCTAATGTGGCTTCAACCGGATCGAGAATCGTATTTCCACTGGTTCCGTCGACAATCGCGTGATACTTCGTCTTCAGATGCACCGGGTTTTTGGCGTACGTCAGACGAAACTGCGGAATATCGGCAGTGCCGTCGACAATAATGTGCTGCAACTTGCCATCGAATTTGCCAGCCGCCTGCATAATGCCGCCGATACCCTTGAACACGCCCAGATCGGCGTCGGAAAAAGTATAGTCGCCATTCAAGGGAGACTCGCCCGGATCGGCGCCTATCCACGGTCCAAACTCGCCGGCGCAGTGGATAATCCCTGGCGGCTTATAGTTCTGCATTCGTGTCTGATAGGCCATTGGCCGGCCCGCGCCCACACCACGAAGCTGCAGCTGGTGGAGTTCGAACTCCTTTGCCCGCTTGTTCGAGTCGCGAGGAAGCAGTCTGAGGAGCGTCCGGTCGGCAACAATCTCGTCGACCACGACGGAGCCGGGTTTTGGTGGCTCCTCGGGTTTGGGATCTTGCGGCCGAGAGACGGGCTCGTCTTTCGCCGCCTCGCGAGGTTCGGTCCCGCGGGGGGGCATGTTGAGCTCGAAATCCTTCAACTCCACCTTTGCGATATGAATGACCGGAGCTGCCAGCGCCTCCCATTCGAGCCGGAAAGAAAATTCACCGAGATTGATCAGCGGAGGAATGTCCGTTCGCCGTTTCCAGCGGAGTACCAAGCCCTTGCCGACAACTCGTAGACGCGGTAGAGCTCTGATATTGAGGCTTTTCAGTTCGACGTCGCTCTCGAACTTTTCTTCGAGGTGGCTGATAATTTTCTCGCGGGCGAGAGGTTCCAGGCGGTTGGCATAGTATGCAAGAACGCCAAAAACGATCAGGATTACGCCTGCGGCGGACAGGCCTAGGATCAGCCAGATACGACGGGCACGAGTCAAGGTTAGTTCTCCGAAAGGCGGTCAGGGAAGCAATTCCGCTACCATACTAAGGATACTCACAACTGGGGCTTCGGTAACTCCAGAATTTTAACCATCCCGTCGGCTTGAAACCCTTCGTCCTTTTTCCGGATGTAGTCCACCTTTACTGAGCGGGATTGCGCGGCGCATTGCAGCTCGGTCGTAGTTTCGCCAGGCTGCATTCGTACGATGACCTCGTCCGGCTCGTAGATCATAAGCACCAGTCTCCGGCTCGTTTCGCCGGGAATCTGGATGTGCAAACGGGCCTCTTTTTCGAGACAATCCACCTGAACCAGGGTTCCGGCTGCTTCCTCCATTTGCTGTCCGGGATCCATTTCGACAACTTTCACGTCGCCGTTGTATTTGTCGATCAACCACGGCCGTTCCGGCTCGGACTCGGGTTCCTCAAAAAGCTTTTTCTGGCTTGGGATCGCCTGCGTCGCGCCCGGCACGTCCTTTGTACTCTCGATTCGCGTCAGAAAATCGGAGAGGCGAGAAACGCTCTCTTTCTCGTACATGGTGCGGGCGTACTGGCGGGCACGCGCTTCCGTTTTTCGCGCCGAGCCCAGCGTTCCGGTCATCGCTTCGGCATAGGCGGACACAACAAACAAGCGGGTAGCCAACGCCCGCTTGACTGGACCGAACCGCGGCAGCAGCGCCAACGCTTGTTCCGGGCGGCGCGTCGTAACGAACAATTCCATCATCTGCAATCGAGCTTCCTGCCATTGCGGACGGGATGCCATCACACGCGTAAGATAGTTTTCGGCCTGCGCAGTTTCTCCGGATCGGAGCGCGATGCGTGCAGCGTCCAGGAGTAACTTGGGATTGGTGGTGTCGCTGGCCGCCTTCGTTAAATACTCATGCGCCTTCTCGGTTTTGTTCAGTCGAAGATACGCATATCCGAGCGCTTCCGCTGTAGCCCCATCGAGAGACTCCGCCCTTTCGAGAGCTGCCTCAGCCTCATCAATTCTGCCGGCGTTGGCTAAAACTTGAGCGAGAATCGCTTCGCACTCGCCCACCGGACAGGCTTCGGGCTCCATTG
>CAYTVP010000139.1:8852-10851 GCA_964441675.1 uncultured Solibacteraceae bacterium
CTAATTTGATTGGGTAGGCTAGCGAGTAGAACCTGCCGGTTGTCCGGGCATACTGCGTCAGGTCCTGTTCGAGATCCGCCGGCGAGATGCCGTAGGTTCTCTCGATTGCGTTAGCGGAGTCCTGGCCCTTTTGGACCGCTGCGAAGAATTCGCCGAACTTCGGCCGGTACTTAGCCGACACGGCCAGCATGTGGACAAGCGCCCAGCTTTGCGCATAGAAAGTACCTGCGTGCGCCTCGGTGTTGTATTCGGCAGAATGATGATCTACCGCCAGCAGCCGCTCGACCGGCAGAAGCTCGCCTCGCAACTGTAACAGCCGGCCCACAATGGGCTCGCCTATCCTCACGGTCGATCCGGTGGGCCGAAGCGTCGAATAGAGCTCCGCCAAGCCTTCGTTCAGCCATACCGGCAGCGCCAGGTCTGCCTGCCGCGCTAACAGATGGACGTACTCGTGCGTGGCGGTCGATTGGTCACCTTCCGTGCTCATCACGATATAGTCGCGATCCGCCATCCGCGTGTAGTACGCCGCGGCCACGGCATTCCAGCTATAGGGAAGATACTGCTTGCGGTTCTTGAACAGGATGATCCGCGCCCGTGCCGGCACTTCCGTTTGCTGGCCGAGAGCCTTCTCAAAGAATTCCCGGACTTGTTCGAAATGGTGTATGGTCCGCTGGGCATCCCGCTCGCCCGCCGGCGTGAGCAGTTCGAAATTGGGCGAGACGAGCCGGATCCAGCGGTCTTCAGCGATGAGCTGGACGCTCGAAATGCACAGGCAAAAGACCAGCGCCAACACCGAAAAAATTGAATTCATTGTGCCGGGTTCCTGAACTCTGTGGCGACTGGAGCCCGATCAATTGACAAGCAAAATAGCGGAACGGTATCCAAGCTCACTGAGGCTGGCGCTTTGCCAGTCAAGTGGCTTATCGACGAAGCAATCGTGCCTAGTAGCGCACGGCGCTAAAAATCAGTGGTAGCGCGCCGGCGCTAAAAATCAATCGACTGCAACAGGTCGGACGGCTTCTTCTCAAACGCGCGGGAGATGGCCAGTAAACTCTCGATCGAGGGTAGATTGGCCCCCCGTTCGATCGAGCTGATCTGCGAGACACTCAGCTTCGCCGAGTTCGCCAGGTCTTTCAAAGACCAGTCCCGCTCGACGCGCAGCATCTTGATACGGTGGCCCAGGCGCTCGCGAAGACGGTCCTGCGGCGTCTGGCCCAGCCCGAAAGCCTCTACCGCGTTCAATAGCGTTTGCCGCAATTGTGAGATTGAAAACGGCTTTGCGATGTAATCGAACGCTTTCTGCTTGAAAGTCGCTCGCATGTCTTCGAGCGAGGGATATCCCGTGACTACGATGACGCACAAATCCGGCCAGCGCGCCAGAAGTTGTTCCATTACTTTGTCGCCCCGAAAACTGCCGCCCTTCATGTCGAGCAGAACAATATCCGGGGGATCTTGCTCGCCGACTTGGAATAGCTTGTCCGGCTGCGCGAACGTTCGAACCGAATAAAGGCCTTCGTCGCGCAATACGTCTTCGATGTAGTTACGAAAATCCAGATCGTCATCGAGTACGGACACCTGAATCGACGCCGTGCTGACTTCCGAGTCGTGGCTCGTATCGGAATGCGTCATAGGCTATTTGGTGGGGAGCTTGACCTCAAGCATTGCGCCTCCGCTAGCGCGGTTGGAAGCGACGATCGTTCCACCATGCTGCGTGACAATTCCTTCGGCCACTGTCAATCCGAGCCCGGTACCGCGGGAATCGAGGCGTGTTGTCACGAATGCCTCGAATATTTCCGGAAGCACCTCCGGGGGAATCCCAGGTCCGTTGTCTTCGATCGCGACAAACACCCACTGACGTCCGTTTTCTTTCAATGTCCGCGAGTTAGCGATGATACGCCCTTCCGAGTCTACCGCGTTCAACGAGTTCCGCAGCAGATTGACGAATACCTGGGTGAGCCGGTCCGGATTGCCGAACGCTCTCGCGTCGTCTCCGATTCGA
>CAYTVP010000140.1:0-10717 GCA_964441675.1 uncultured Solibacteraceae bacterium
CCTGGATTCGTTCCCACTGCACAGCCAGCAACAGATGCGCCAGCAATTCTCTCTCGCGCTTCTGGCAATTGTCGCCCAGCGCCTTCTCCCCGGAATGGACGGGCGCCGGTATCCGGTATTGGAGATTCTGGTGGCCACTCCCGCGGTGCGGAACATGATCCGCCGCGGCGAGGACCATCAACTGTATAGCCGTATGATGAGCGCCCGGTCCGAGGGCATGATCACCATGGAACAGTCGTTGGCCGACATGGTGCGTGCCCGGCGTATTGCCCGCGAGGTCGCCTTCGCGCATTGCTATCGTCCCGATGAGTTGCGCGGATACCTGGATCCTTGAGAACCTTACTTTTCCATGAACAAGCGAACGTTCTTGAAAAAGACTGGTACTCTCCTGGCCGGTTGCGGCATCTCGCAGATCCAAGCAGGACCGCAGCGCTCAGATATCCGAAAAAATTGGGCGGGAAACTACCGGTATCAGGCAAAACGTTTGCACACTCCGGGAACCCTGGAGGAAGTTCAGCAAATCGTCCGGCGGTCGGAAAAGCTAAAGGCGCTGGGTGCCCGGCATTCCTTCAACGGAATTGCGGATAGCCCCGGAGATCAGATCTCGCTCAAGAATTTCGATCGAATGGAACTGGACCGCGAAGCTCGCACTGTGACAGTGGGCGCGGGCGTTACTTACGGCGGTCTGGCGCTGTTTCTCGACGAGAAAGGCTATGCCGTACACAATCTCGCGTCGCTCCCGCATGTGTCGGTGGTTGGCGCCTGCGCCACCGCTACGCACGGTTCCGGCGATCGGTGCGGGAACTTATCCACCGCGGTTGCCAGCCTGGAATTTGTCGCCGGTACAGGAGAGAGGGTGCGTCTCTCGCGGGAGAAGGACGGCGACCGGTTCCGCGGCGCCGTGGTTGCGCTAGGCGGGTTGGGCATCGTCACTGAGGCGACGCTTGCGGTTGAGCCTTCGTTTACGATGCGCCAGTACGTCTATCGGAATCTTCCAATGGGCGAGCTCGAAAAGAACTTCGATCAAATCTTCTCAAGCGCCTACAGTGTTTGTCTTTTCACTGACTGGCAGGACCATCGGATTAACCAGGTGTGGAGGAAGGAGCGCGGTAGCCAAGCCAAGGCGCCTGCGGAGTTTTTTGGCGCCAAGCTGGCTACGAAGAAACTGCATCCTCTCGAAGATCACTCCGCCGAGAACTGCACGGATCAGATGGGCATTGAAGGTCCATGGTACGAGCGCCTTCCCCATTTCCGGATGAACTTCACCCCCAGCAGCGGCGAGGAGTTGCAGGCCGAGTACTTCGTTCCGCGATCGAAAGGATATCAGGCAATCCTGGCGATCGAACAACTCAAATCCGAAATTGAACCCCATCTGTTCATTTCCGAGTTGAGGACGATCGCCGCTGACGAACTCTGGATGAGTCCTGCTTATAAACGGGACTCTCTGGCGATTCACTTTACCTGGAAGCCGCATGCGGCAGCAGTGCAGAATCTCTTACCCAAGATCGAGCAACAGCTTGAGCCGTTTGAGCCCCGCCCGCATTGGGCCAAGCTATTTACGATGTCGCCTGGCAAACTGCAATCCCGCTACGAGAAGCTGGATGAATTCAAGGCACTGCTGACACGCTACGATCCCCAAGGTAAGCTTCACAACGCGTACCTTAGCGATAGCTTACTGGCTTGATCGGATGCCGAAAAGAAGCCGTTAGCTGGCCACCAGATTGGCCAGACGCTTATCCGAATCACCGAAGCGATCGAGTTTCAGGCCCATAATGTCCATGATCGAAAGATAGAGGCTGCAAGCGCGGCGGTTGTCATCGCCCTTGTCCATGTAGTCCAGAATGCGTCCCGTCTCCAGTGCGCCACCGGCCTTTCCGGCCAGCACGATCGGCATCTGTTCAGCGCTATGCGAGTCTCCATCGAACAAATTAGAGCAGCCCATCAGCAGCGAGCTGTCGAGCAGCGATTGGCCGCCCTCGTCGATCTGCTTTAACCGGTCGATCAGATAGGCGAACTGAGCCATGTGGAACTGGTTCGTCTTCAGGTACATCGCCTCGGCTTCCGGCGCCTTCCCGTTATGAGTCAGGTCCAGGTGCAGTGCGCCGCGAACGCCTCCGAGGAACTTAAAGTTCATCTGCGACAGATCGTTATTCAGCATGAGTGTCGCGATTCGCGTCTTGTCCATCTGAAACGAAAGCACGATCAGATCCAGCATCAGCTTCATGTGGTCGGGAACGTCTTGCGGAATCTCGTCCTTAGGTCGCGGCATATTCGGCTGCGAAATGGACGGCCTCCATCCCTCAATGCGTTCTTCGCGCGAGGCACGCTCGATTCGTTTCTCGATATCGCGGATCGATTCGAGATACTCATCCAGCTTCTTGCGATCGCCGGTGCTGACTTTTGGCTGCAGCGAATGCGTATCCGCCAGCACGGCGTCCAGCACGCTGCGGTCCAGCTTTCTCGCGGCTCCGCCACCCACCAGCATGTCGAATGCACGGGCAGGGTAAATTTCTTTCGTGGCCGGTTTGGTTGGGGAAACCCATGAGATCGCCGAGCCGTAGATCATAGACAGGCCGTCTTCCAGCCTGAGTTCGTTGGGCTCGATTCCCAGCACAAGGCTCGGAACGGCCGTGTCCGATCCGACGCGGCGCGAAAGAACCTGGTCCATGGTGGTGCCTACCCGGATATCGTTCGGGTCGAGGCTGACTTTGGCACCGGACAGAAGATTCGGCGCGCGGCCCAGGTGCGGGCTTGTAGAGGTAAACGCCAGGTGATTGTATAGACCGCGCAGAAAGACCATGTCGGCGCGGTGGGGCAGCATTGGCTGAAGCACCGGACCCAATTCCATCGAAGCGCCACTGCCCTTCGCCCACCAATGCGCCGGTTCAACTCCGTTCGAAAAGAATACGCAGGCAAACCTCACCGGTGGCTTACTGGCCGCTTTGGCCGTACTAGCTGCAAGCGACTCCATCCACGGCAGCGCTAGCGCGACGCCCGTACCCCTTAAGAAATGGCGGCGGGATGCTTGTCCTTGCGCCTGTTTGTTTCCAGTGCTGTTCATTACTGTGCGATTTCCCTTTTCGAATTGGCCGACGCGACGGCTGTTGTTTCCGCCTCCGCCTTGGATCCAGCGCGATTCCGGAACTGCGAACTGACTACGATCTCGGTGATCAGCTGCGAGAAACTTGCGTTGGGTCCAGCAGCCACCATCCGGTTGATCAGAGGCTGGTCCGATGCGCTAATTGTTCGTCCCAGCGCGTACCCCAATAGCTTATATGACAAAGTGCGCCGTACTTGGGTGTCATTTGCTTTCAGATAATCCAGAAGGCCGTCCACGCCGGCGATCTCGGTTTGATCCGCCAGCGTGCCGCCGTCATCGATCGGCTTGCCGTCGGAATATTCAGTTCGCAACCTGCCGATCGAGTCATATCGCTCGAGAGAAAACCCGAGCGGATCGATGCGTACGTGGCAATTGGCACAGGTTGGATTGCGCTTGTGCGCTTCGAGGCGCTGTTTCACGGACATTCCGCCGAACTGCTTATCGTCTGCGGGAAGCGATCCGGCATCCGCGGGAGGCGGCGGCACAGGTGTGCCCAAAATCCGCCGCAGCAGCCAATCGCCGCGCTTCACCGGGCTGGTGCGAAGTGGCGCGGACGTGGTTGTCAGCACAGCTCCCAGCCGCAGCAATCCGCCTCGCTGGAATCCATTCGCGCCTTCCATTAGCTCGACGGCATCCTCCGACTTGATCTCTTGCGTGATGCCGTAATGCTTGGCCAGCGCCTTGTTGAGAAAAGTGTAATCGGCAAACAGCAGATCGTTCACCGGCCGGTCCTTACGGATGACATGTTCAAAGAACGAAACCGCCTCGTCGTACATCGCCTCCTTGACGTCGTCTGTGAACTCCGGGAACCGGCTGGTATCTACGCCGCGATGGTCATCGAAATGATAGAAGCCGAGCCATTGACCAAAGAACTCGGTGGAAAAGCGGCGCGCCTTGGCGTCCGTCAGCATGCGTTTCACCTGCCGCCGTAATCCTGCCGCCTGGGAGAGCTCACCCGCGGCCGCGGCCCGGCGCAATTCCTGGTCCGGGATGGACGACCATAAGAAAAAGCTCAGGCGGCTGGCCATTTCCCAACCGGATAGAGGCTGCCGGATGGACGCCGAAGGCGCCTGTTCGACACGATACAGAAAGGCCGGCGAAACCAGGACTCGCGCCAGCACGGCGCGAATCGCCTGGCGGTGATCGCCCTCGGCTACCAGCACTTTGTCGTAAAAGCCCCGCAGGCTTCTTTTTTCCTGGTCCGTGAGAGGACGCCGCCAGGCACGGCTGGCAAAGTTGAGGCAGTCTTCGACGCGGGCCGAACGCGCCATCTGCTGCGTCCGGATTACTTCTTCGTAGTGCTTCCGGAGCGGCACGGTGTACTGCCGCATCTCCTGCGGCAATGTGGCGATCTGGGCCGCATCGAACGCCTGAATGCCGCGGCCCTTAAGATCTACCTCGAATTTTTTCGCCAGCTGCCTCAGATAGTTGTCGTGGTATTCAAACGACGCGAACAAATCGTTCCAGGCATCGTCCAGGCGCTGACGCTGGGGCTTGTCCACCATATTGGCCACAACGAAATCATCGTCGCGGATGTACTTTACCTTGACGACGAACTCGTCGTGCTCCGGCACATTGTAGGTGTTGTCGAACGGCTCCGGGATCGGGTCTTTATCCGCGGGAGTTGGTTCTGCGTGCGAGTTGGGAGGCAGCAGATTCGCAAACTCCGCCACGCCATCGCGAAACTTTTTGTACGCCGGGCCGCTTGGATCGCCAAGCAGCGCCCATGTGGGCCGGCCGCGCGGCGTGCTTCCATCCGCGCGATCGGAAATCATGACGCGGAGCACGGCATCGCGTTCGCGGCCAAGCTCCGCCTCGACGACTAAATCGAACGTGAATGCACCCTCGCTCGGCATCGGCACCTCGAAGGAGAACGAGGATTCGGATGCGAAATCGTTCGGGCTCATCCGTGTACCGTCGGAGCTAATCCCAAACTTCAGTTTCTTCGCGGTTTCTGCGGAAACCAGCTCCCGCAGGGGCGTCCTCGGTCCCGGTGCTACGCCGCCGCGCCGGGGTACGGGTTGCGCGGTAGCTACTTGCGCAGCTGGCTTTACCGGATCGGTTCCGGCTGGTTTGGCCGCTGCCGTTGCATCCGGTTTGGCTGCATCCGGTTTCGCTGCATCCGTCGCCGATGGAGGAGCTTGGCGCCCCCGGAAGGGCCGAATCCCCACGGTTGGATTGCGCCAGATGACAACGTGGTTCGCGGATGCGTCGGGATGCACCGGTGTCAGGTTGAAATAAACGGTTACCGGTCCGGGAGGCGGTGGAGAAATCCGGCCACCCCCGATCCGCCCAGCCCGGACAAACGTGAAACGGTGTTTTGCCGACGCCTTCAAAGTGCGATCGCTAAACTCCAGCGGACTCTCGTCACCCGCGCCACCGGCTGCCAGGTCGCCCCGGGCGAACAACCAGCTGGGCCATGTCACCAAAAATTGCTGAATATCGTCGCAGGTGGCCCTTACCGTGCGGGCTGTCTTCTCCGGATCGGCTCCCGGCGCCGGAAGCTTCCGCCACCGCCCGGCCATTTCCGACGACGGATATCCGAGAGACGGCGTGTTCATCACGGACCAGATATGCTCCGCAAAGCGCGTAGTGATTCCCTCGCGGCCGGCAAGTTCCTTGAGGCTTACAGTCTTCTCGCCGAGTGCCGCCCGATGCTTATAC
The DNA here is from genome assembly GCA_964441675.1 of uncultured Solibacteraceae bacterium. Taxonomy (GTDB): domain Bacteria; phylum Acidobacteriota; class Terriglobia; order Bryobacterales; family Bryobacteraceae; genus JAPKYZ01. The sequence goes on from CAYTVP010000140.1 coordinate 5,765, forward strand.
CGCCACGCGGCGTAAAACGCCTTGCCGTATTTCTCCAGGCCGAACGGCCGCCCGCCTTCGCCTGAAACAGTGCGAAAGCCGTACTGGGCATAGATGTCGCGAATCCGGGAAATTGCGGAGAGCTCAAAGCCGGTTTTACCGGGGTCAGTGAAAAATTCCAGTGGGCCCGCCCCAATTACGGCATGGTTTGCTACCAGCTTGGCAGCCTCCAGATATCGCTGAAGATTGGCGTCCTGCATGAACTGCACATCGCCGAAATTGGCGAATCCTTCGCCTCCAACCGAATCGCTTGCGGAATCAATGCCGGTATTGAGATCCAGACCGGTAAGGTCCTGGATGGCGTAGGCGTATTCGCCGCTTGTCAGGCGTCGGACCGTCACATGGCCGGGGTCGCCGTCATGTTTCCGGATGTAGCTATCGATTTCCGACCCGATCCACGACACCGCCTTGGCACGCTGATCGCTGGTCGGTGCAGGCATTCCCTTCGGAGGCATCCGCTGTTCGCGAAGTACCGATGCCACCTTCTCCCACTTCGCAAAATTCTCACCGAGGGGGCCGTCCGCCAATAGCTCTTCCAGATTGACGCCCGCGATCGAGGCCTTGTTGCCATGGCACTGGAAACAATACTGTTTAAGCATCGGGACGGAGTGTCCCGCTTTGCCGGAGCTTTCCGGTTGGCGCGACGTTGCGCCGGTAGTGTCCGCACCTCGTAATGCACCGACGCTAACCGCGATCAGGAAATAAGTGCCGAGAATAGAGACGTTTCGGATGAACGCAAATCCGGCCACAATACGGGGTGACATTTGCATCAGGCTAATGTGCTCTATTTTATGACGATCTGTTGATCTGTAGGTTACCCGCTATGAAGTTCTGTTGACTGTAGGTGGTTCGCTGGCTTTCCGGGGATCTAGTACTTCTAGGACAATTACTTGCATTTCCTCTCACGCTGCTATATAGTCCCGCGATGAACCTCCTCAGTAGGAGTTAGTAGCCACGATGAAGCGAATCGCACCTTGGGTTTTATGTCTCCTGACGACTTCCCCGGCTTTTGGGCAGGCCTTTTACGGAACGGTCCTGGGGACTGTTTCCGATCCCGGCGGATCGTCTATACCGGCCGCAACAGCTACAATTACGAATCTCGGGACAGCGGAGCGCCGGGTAATCGAAACCGATGACGCGGGGAACTATCAGTTCACGAATTTGGTGCCCGGGCAATACCGTCTCGAAGTAGAAAAGAGCGGATTCAGTCGATTCCTGCGCGATCCGATCGCCGTTGAAGTACAAAGCTCAGTCCGCATCGATGTTTCGATGCAGGTGGGCGATGTGTCGCAAACGATCGAGGTAACCGGACAGACACCGCTGCTGCAAACCGAGAACGCGTCTTTGGGGCAGGTTGTGGAGGCGCGCAAAGTGCTGGAGATGCCCCTGAACGGCAGGAATGTCTTCGGTCTCGTCGCACTAGTCCCCGGAGTTGTGCCGGGCGGGCAATCCGGCACAACGCCAACCGGCACGAACCCGTTCGCCTGGGGCAACTTTCAAATTGGCGGCGGGCAATCGAATCAAAGCGCCACGTATATCGATGGGGCCCCCGCAAACGCCGTCTATAGCAACCTGACAGCGCTGGTGCCTACCCAGGACGCCATCCAGGAGTTCCGGGTTCAGACGAACAACCTGGGTCCGGAGTTTGGACATCTGGCGGGCGGCGCGATCAGCCTCTATACGAAATCAGGATCCAACGAATTTCATGGCAGCGTATACTCATTCCTTCGTAATCGCGCCCTGAACGCAAATACATTCTTCAACAACCGCGCCGGCGTCGAACGGCCTGCCTTCACTCAGAATCAGTACGGCGCCAATGTGGGCGGGCCGATTGTGCGCGACAAGACGTTTTTCTTCGGCAGTTGGGAGGGCTTCCGCTTACGCCAGGGCCAGTCTTTCGTTTACACCGTTCCCACCGACGAGATGAGGATGGGCAACTTTTCAAATGTCCGAAATACGTCGGGCGCCCTGATTCCGATCTACGATCCTCTCACCACGTGCGGCCGCTTCGGCAATGCGCCGTGCGCGCGCGGACCGAATGGCAACGAGATTCTAACCCGGCAGCAGTTTCCCGGTAATATCATTCCCGACAACCGGATTGACCCCGCCTCGCGCATTCTTTCGAATAACTGGGGCCGCGCCAATACCGTCGGGCAACCATTTACGAACGTCAATAACTTCACAGCCAACGCGAGCGTCGGTGGAGACAACGACCAGTACAACGGTCGCGTCGACCACACGTTCTCTGAAAAGAATCGGCTGTTCGGACGGTATACCTACTGGACGAACCTGAACCTTCCCATCGATCCGTACCGGACAAAAACCTGTGTGGATCGCTGCACGGAAACCTTCGCCACCCACCAGGCTGTGATCGCCGATACGCACTCCTTCTCGCCGACCTTGATTGCCGATTTCCGGGTTTCCTATACGCGATTCGGTTACGATCGGACGTCACTGACTGCCGGCTACGATCTGACGCAACTCGGGTGGCCAGCCTCCATGAACGACCAGGTAGTCTTCCGCGTCGTACCGCTGACCGTGGTTACCGGCTATGACGGCGTCTTTAGCACCAGCGGTACGGGTAGCACCATCTTTGCGCGCAACGATGTTTATTCGCTGGCACCGACCATGACCAAAATCCTCGGCCGCCACACGATTAAGTTCGGCGCGGAAATCCGGCGCAGCACGCACAACTACTACCAACAGAACAATCCCTCCGGTACATTTTCGTTCAACAACCTGATGACTTCTGTGAACCCGCTGGCGGCGGCAGGGACGGGTAACGGCTTTGCGTCGTTCATGCTCGGATACGGCACGGGAGGAGGCGTGAATCAAAATGCCTTGGTAGCTGCGCAGATTCTGTATGGCGGATACCATATTGGCGACCAGTGGCAGGTATCCCAACGGTTGACTCTGAACTACGGCCTGCGCTTCGAGACGATGGGCCCCTGGTCGGAGCGTTACGATAGGCTTTCCGTTTTGCAGCCGGACGTGGTGAACGAGCTCGTTGGGCCTGGCGGGCAGCAATTGATCGGCCGCATTGGGCTGGTGAACACCGCGGCCAACCCCAGCAGGAATCTTCAGCAGAAGGGCTACCTTTGGTCGCCCCGCGTTGGTATCGCGTTCCGCTTGAACGAAAAAACAGTAATTCGAAGCGGCTACGGGATGTTCTGGCTGCCGAACGACGTCCGTTGGGGCACTGCCCCGAACAACGATGCAGTGAATTCGTTCAACAATCCTTTCAACGGCACCACCGACGGTTCGATTACGCCGCTCGATACGCTGCAAAATCCGTTTCCCAACGGACTGCAGCAAACGCCTGGCCGGGCCCCGGACTATCAACAGCGTTTTCTTGGACAAGGTATCGCTGCATCGATCTACGATGCACCCTATTCGTACGCTCAGCAATGGAATTTCGATATCCAGCGCGAACTGTGGGGAGGAATGGCGCTGTCGGTGGCGTACGCCGGCTCAAAAGGAACCCATCTCCCCGGGCCGGATCAACAATTGGATCAGCTCCCAAACGAATTCATGGCTCTTGGCAGCAGGCTGCAGGAACAGGTACCGAATCCGTTCTTCGGACAGGTCAGTCTCGGTCCGCTCTCGCTCCCAACGGTAGCCTACGGTCAACTGCTGACTCCGTATCCGCAATACAACGGATACTCCATGAGAAATCCGACGAACCGCAATTCGACGTATCACTCCGGGCAGGTTAATCTCCAGAAACGTTTTGGCCGGGGCGGATCGATTGTCCTCGCTTATACATTGTCCAAACTGATCAGCGATACCGACACCATTACCGGGTGGCTGGAGCCGGGAGGCGGCGCGGGGAACGTGCAGGACAGCTATAACATTCGCGCCGAGCGTTCGCTTGCCCTCTACGACACGCCTCAACGCGCCGTCATCAGCTACATTGTCGATCTGCCGTTCGGCCGGGGGCAGAAGTTCGGCAGTGGCGTGACCGGATTCGCAGACAAGGTGATTTCCGGTTGGGGCATCAACGGGATCACAACGTTCCAATCCGGAAACCCGCTTCCCATCAGCGTGGCCGCGAATACCAATGGATTTGGAATGGGACAGCGGCCCAATCGGACGGGTGAGGCCGTTGGCAGGGATGGTTCTGCACAGCAGCGGCTCTCGCAGTGGTTCAATACCTCGGCGTTCGCCTTACCGGGTTCGTTCTCGTTCGGAAACGCCGCGCGAACCATGCCCGACATGCGCTCGCACGGCATCGCCAACTACGACTTCACGATCTTCAAGAACACATCGATTACTGAACGGATGCGGGTCCAGTTCCGCACCGAGATCTTTAATTTGTTCAATCGCGCAAGATTCAGTTATCCGAATACCGCTCTCGGGAATGCGCAATTTGGTGTCATCAGCGGTCAATACAACGATCCGAGACTGGTACAGTTCGCACTACGACTTCTATTTTGATAGCGTTCGCCTTCCGGATCTTCGTGCTCAGCGCCGGATTGGTGCTTTGCGCGGAGACGAAGGGCGGCTTTACTGCCGCGCAGCTCGATTTTACGCATCACAACTCTGCTACGTCGCAGAAGTATTTGCCGGAAACAATGGGCGGCGGCGTGGCTGTTCTCGATTACGACAATGACGGATTGCTCGACATCTTCGTCGTGAACGGGGGCCGCATCACTGATCCTCAACCCTCGCCAGTCGATTTTGCGCGGCGGAAACCGGAATATTGGAACCGATTGTACCGGCAACTGCCCGGACGCCGGTTCGTGGATGTTACGGAGAAGGCGGGGCTGGCGGAGGCAGACAATAGCTACGGAATGGGAGTCGCCGTGGCCGATTACGACAACGATGGCGACGCCGATATCTACGTCACCAACTACGGCGGGAATGAACTGTACCGCAACGAGGGCAATGGTACGTTTCGCAATGTCACGAAGG
>CAYTVP010000141.1:0-10715 GCA_964441675.1 uncultured Solibacteraceae bacterium
CCAGTTGCCGTTTAATTTGACACTGGGGGGAGGCGTACGGCATCTTGTCGACTCTTATCTGGGCCGTCCCGACAATGCGGAGCGCATTATCCCCAACGGCCGCGCAGGCAAGCTACCGGGCTATACGGTGCTCGACTTTATGACAGCGTACAGGGTGAACCGTCACTTCACGCTCCGCTTCAATATGGATAACGCTACGGACGCTTTCTATCCGGTCTCGTCGAATTGGGGGGGAAGCCGCATATTTATCGGGCCGGCGCGGTCTTTCCGCATCAGCACGGATATCAACTTCTAACCGGTGGCCGCGTTTCAGGGCGGTCAGTTTTTTGGAAAAACATGCTTCTTGCGATCCCTGATGTTCTTACCACCGCCCAGGTGGCCGAAGCTCGCTCTCAACTGGAATCGACAGCGTGGGTTGATGGCCGTGTCACCGCGGGCCACCAGGGCGCGCTGGTGAAGAATAACGAACAATTACCACCCGGCAGTCCGATCGCTGCACACGTCGGGGATATGATCCTCCAGGCGCTTGGATCCAATCCTCTCTTCATGTCGGCAGCGCTGCCGCTGTACATCCTGCCACCCATGTTCAACCGGTACTCCGGCGGTCAGACGTTCGGAACGCATGTGGACGGCTCTATCCGCTCGCTTCCAAACGGCCAGCGCATACGCACCGACCTTTCGTGCACGCTTTTCTTCACCGGCCCCGATGAGTATGACGGCGGCGAACTTGTCATCGAAGATACCTATGGATGCAAGTCTGTCAAACTCCCCGCCGGCCACATGATCTTGTATCCTTCGTCAAGCCTGCATCACGTCACACCCGTTGCACGGGGAACTCGCCTATGCTCGTTTTTCTGGCTTCAGTCTTTGATTCGCGAGGATAGCCGGCGTTCTCTTCTGTTCGATATGGACATCGCCATCCAGCGCCTCGGCTCCGAAAACCCGCTCCATCCGTCTGTCGTTTCCCTGACCGGCGTATATCACAACCTGCTTCGGGAATGGGCTAATCCTTGAACTCCGTCTGGCTGCGATCGCGTGAAGCCCAGTTCGGCAGCAAGTTTCGGGACAATTCCGGCCCAGTCCCGCCCTGCGGCGATCTTCAGACCGCGCGATGGGTCGTGGGCTTCTCCCGCGAGAAAGCCTTTCACCGCCGCGATGAATTCCTCGTGAGTAGTTGTCGCCCGAACCGCGTCGCCGTACTTGCCAATGTTTGAGCATCGTGTGCTCACCACGGGAACTTCACACGCGAGATAATCCATCACCTTCAACAGATCGTTGCCGCGGCTGTGCTCGTTGTCCTTGTGCGGAACCATTGCGACGTTGAAGTTTCGAATTACGTTCGGAAGATCGTGGTACGGAACCGCCGGCTGAAAGACGGCGTTCGGGAAACGCTCGAAGAACGTTTGTATCGAGGGATCACTGCAGAACCCGACAAAGACAAACTTGCAGCCGGGGATGGCCTTGAATAGCTTCTCAAGAAGATCCAGATCCAACCTCCCGCGGTTTAAGCCGCCCGTGAAGCCGACATACTGCGTGCCGTCCGGCCGGGGAAACAAGGGCGGCAGCGAATAGTCTGCCGAGGAACGCTGGAAATTTGCGAAATCGGTCCCATTCTCAAATACGTGAACGCTGGGATGAGCCATCTTGGACGCGACATGAGCGTTGACGCAAACAACATCATCGACTATCCCCAGAACGCGCTCCAGGTTCTTCTGGCCGGCGCTTTTGTCATCGTGAAATTGCACGAAATCGTCAGAGCTATCGAAGATACGCCGGTCCGCGCCCGCCGCGAGTTCTTCGGCGAGCAGGATAACGAGCGGGTCTATTGAATTGATCCAGAGCGTGTAGGGAGATGACGCGATAACTTTTTTCAGCTGCTTTGCGACCATCCGGGCCGCGACCCGGCCGATCGCAGGGCGCCAGACAAACGGCATCTGAAAAACGGCATCGAAAACCCGGACGCGGTCCGCCATCTGGCCCAAATCTCGAATCTTCGGCAATTGCCATGCGCCGATGCTTCGAGAGCCCGCCGTTCGGGGAGGATTTACAAATATGCCCTGGTGAAAAAAGCCCTGCGCTACCAACTCGCCAAAAATCGCCTGATTCCGCTTTCGCCAGTTCTGCATCCATGGCGGATAGCTCAGGTTGATCAAAATCATATCCGGGAGAGACTCCTGCCAGCTTTTCGATTCGCAATGCCGTAGCCGTCCCTGGAGGTGAGCCTCCGTGCGGCAAAGCAATTGAAGACGTCCACTTTGATGGTACATCGGCCGGTGAATCGCTCTCCGGGATTCGAAGGCTGACCCGCTCCCAAAAGCTCATGGGAGAATAGCCTTCGAGAACTTTTTCGGCTCACCCGCTTCCAGGCTGCGATGGAGCGCCGCCGCGAGGCCGGATCTCTCTAGCGAGGAGTCTTCACCAGATGAGAGCGATCATCAAGGGACTTGTGCATCGCGCCGGCCGTTCGTACATCAACCGGATTTGCGCTTCCGAGTCCGGCAATCAGGCGTTTTCGGCTCACAACGAGCGCCCTATCGAGTACCGGTTTGCGCTCCAATGCCTGGCCGACCACCGTCCGAAAACTGTGCTGGACGTGGGAACAGGCACCACAGCCTGGCCGCATTTGCTGCGAAACTGTGGATATGTAGTCACTGCGATCGATAATGTTCACGACTATTGGCCCCAAGGAATGATCAACCGCCACTGGACAGTTGTGGATGTCGATATTGTGAACGCCGGCGGTAAATTGCCGCAGCGATACGACGCCATCTCATGCATCAGCGTGCTCGAGCACATTCCCGATCACAAGCGAGCGGTGAAAAACATGACAGACTTGCTGTTCCCTGGCGGAGTGTTGATCCTGACTACACCGTTCTCCCAGCACGGTCCGTACCCCAACGTCTACAAGCACCCCGATGCTCTTTATGGACAGAATTTACCGTATATCTGCCGTTCGTCGTCCGAGGCCGAGTTGGAAGAATGGATTTCTTGCGGGCTGGTTTTAAAGGAGCAGGAGTTTTGGCGCCTGTTTACCGGGCCGGTCTGGGCTACCGGCGAGCGGTGCAACTGGCAGCGGGCCGGCACGCCCGAAGAGCCGCATCAGTTGGGCTGCTTCTTTTTTCAGAAGCGATGACGGCCGTCCCAAAGATGAATTCAGATCGCGATGTTCCCGGCGAATGATCCGGAACATCCCCATTCCAGTTGCAATCGTCTTTCTGGTGGAAGCAGCGCTACTTCTATCGCTGGCCACACGCATTTGGAAGCGGCTCGAACCGGGCGCCATTGTCGCTCTCCATGCTGCCTGCTGCGCGCTTCCTTATCTCGTCCTCGCAATCGGCACGGGAACGTTTTCTCTCTCGCAAGCGGTGGTTGTTGTACTGATGGGACTCTTTCCGCTGCTCTGGCTCTACATCATCCCCCGCCATCGTTCGACTGACCTGCTGCTGGTGGCGGCGATCGGCGCGGTGTTTGCTTCTTCGATTTTCCGGGCCTTCTACGGAGAGGACTGGTCGATTCTGGGGCGCGTTATGTGGGTCCGCTCGGGGCTCATCGCCTTCCTATATATCGCCAAGGAATCCGACATCCATTTCGGCTTTTGGCCAGCCGCCCGAGACTGGGCAATCGGCTCCCGGTTCTTCGTGCTCTTTCTCGTGCCGGGACTTTTGATCGGGTGGCGTCTCGGATATCTGGATTCCCCCCGCCCCCTGCCGCTGCAGGGTCTCGGAATGTTCGCAGGCTCGCTCTTCTTTGTAGCCCTCGCCGAAGAATTTTTTTTCCGCGGGTTGCTGCAGCGCTGGATTGGGCTGTGGGCCGCGGCAATTCTTTTCGGCTTGTCACACCTTGGCTTTCGGACATTCCCGAACTGGCGCCATGTGATCATCACCGCGGTACTGGGTGTATTCTGCGGCCTCGCTTACCGGAAAGCAGGATCGGTCCGCGCCGCCGTCGTCACTCATTCGCTGGTCAACGGCCTGTGGGTGGCGCTGCTCGGCAAACCGTAGCTGCGGCATTCGATACAATCGACGCTCATGGCAAATTTAGGATTTCTTGGATTGGGCATCATGGGCTACCCGATGGCCCGAAATCTGGCAAAGGCCGGTCACCAGGTGGCGGTATGGTCGCACACCGCGTCCAAAGGGAAAGCGTTAGCCAAGGAGGCAGGTGTCACTGCCTGCGCAACCCCAAAGGAAGTGGGAGAAAAGGCCGACTGCATCTTTCTTTGTGTGGGGGATACCGCCATGTCCCGAGAATCGATTCTCGGCAAGGATGGGATCGCAGAGGGAGCAAAACCCGGCACGGTCATAGTCGACGCCAGCACGGTATCTCCTTCCGGCAGCCGTGAAATTGGCACCGAGCTGGAAAAGCGGGGAATCAAGTTTCTGGACGCGCCGTGCACCGGCTCGAAGCCCGGCGCCGAGGGGGGAACCCTTACCTTCATGATTGGCGGCGACAAGGCCGTATTCGAGAAGGTGAAGCCCTTTTTCGAACCGATGGGCAAGAATCTCTATTACTGTGGCGGCCCCGGAATGGGCTTACATGCCAAGCTCACCCAAAACCTGATTCTTTCCAACTTGCTACAAGCCTTTAATGAGGGCATGGTGCTTTCCACCAAGGCGGGCGTCGATCCGGAGCTGATGCTGGAAATTCTCAACAACAGCGCTGCCAAGAGCGGTTTGATCGCCTTCAAGGCGCCGTTCGTCTTCAAACGGGATTTCACCACCAGCTTCTCCGTAAAATGGATGCACAAGGATATTGGCCTTATGTTGGACTCAGCAAGTGAGTTAGAGGTGCCTGTGCCCCTGACCAGTCTGACCCGTCAACTTTTTCAGGCCGCGATTGCTACCGGGCACGGCGATGAAGACATCTGCAGTACGGTCAAGGTGTTAGAAGGAATTGCCGGGGTGGAAGTGAAGGCAAAGTAATGATTTTTTCCGTTTCCAATAAAAAAGTACTTGCAATTCCAAAATTCATATCCTAATATTGGAATTAAGCCGGGGAGGCAACTCCCACCAAAGCGAGACTAACCTCATAAGACCCCTGAAGCAACCTCCCCGGCGCCCGAAAGGGTCTTTTTCTTCCTAAGTTTTCCTCTAACCGAACGTTTGCTAGCATAGGCGTGGATCGTGAAAAATCTTACCGTTTTGGGCTCTACCGGCTCGATCGGCCAGAGCACTCTCGATGTCATTCGCCGGCTGGACACCGAATACCGGGTTTTTGCACTTGCAGCCGGCAGCAATGCCTCCGAATTCGCCCGGCAGATCATTGAGTTTCGCCCCAAAGTAGCTGTCTTAGCTGATGCAGCAGGTCTCGACAAAGTTCGCAGTTACCTGGAGACAACCGGGATGCCTCGCAAACAGTGGCCTGAGCTCCTTTCGGGCCCGCAAGCTCTGATTGCGATCGCTACGGATCCCGAGGTGAACTTCGTGATGTCGGCAATCGTCGGGGTTGCCGGCCTTGCGGCCACCTACGAAGCCGTCAAGCGGGGAATTCAGGTTGGACTGGCTAACAAAGAAGTTTTGGTCGCAGCCGGGGAGTTGGTGATGCAAGCGGCTCGCGCCTCCGGAACGGAGTTGCTGCCCGTCGATAGCGAGCATAACGCCGCACATCAATGTTTGCGCTCGGGCCGCCGGCCCGAGGTCAGCCGCCTGATTCTCACGGCGTCCGGAGGGCCATTCCGCAACTATCCCAAAAGCGCCTTCGATTCGATCACTCCTGAGCAGGCTTTGAAGCATCCAACATGGAAGATGGGCCGGAGGATCACGATTGACTGCGCCACGTTGATGAATAAAGGGTTTGAGGTCATTGAGGCGTGCTGGCTGTTTGATTTTCGGCCGGACGAAGTAGATGTGGTGGTCCACCCTCAATCCACCGTTCATGCGATGGTGGAATTTGTAGACGGCAGCGTAGTTGCGCAGGTTTCGGCTACCGATATGCGGATGCCGATCCAGTACGCCCTGACATATCCTGCGCGGATGCCGGCGCCTGTGCCGCGCCTGGATTGGACGGAAGCCCGGACGTGGGAGTTTGGCGCGCCGGATTGGGAGCGCTTTCCGCTCCTGCGTATTGCCTATGACGCCTTCCGGCAAGGTACTGGCGCTACCTGTACCGTAAATGCCGCAGATGAAGTGGCCGTGGAGGCATTCCTCCAGGAACAGATCGGATTCCCCGCGATTGCGCGCGTCGTCGAAGAAACCCTGAACCGGGTGGGGCCGTCGAATCCTCGCTCCATTGCTGAGGTTCTTGAGCTAGATCGCGTTGCGCGGGTTGCCGCCGCGAAAGTGGTTGGCATTGAAGCAACTGAAACGGCAAGTCGCGCGTAGTATTGAGATAGGAGCTGTAAACCGTTGTTAGCCTTTATTGAAAACTTTGGCGCTTTCATCGTCCTGATCGGCGTAATGATCATGGTGCACGAGTTCGGCCACTACTGGGCGGCTCGGTGGTTTGACGTCCACGTAGAAGCGTTCAGCTTCGGAATCGGCCCGCGCCTGTTCGGCTTTCGGCGAGGGGAAACAGATTTCCGCTTTTCCTTGCTTCCTTTCGGTGGATTCGTCCGAATGCTGGGGCAGTCCGATACGGGCGACGTTCCGGAAAACACAAACGATCCGCGCAGCTTCCTGAACAAACCGCGGTGGCAGCGATTCATCATCGTATTCGCCGGACCGGCAATCAATATCGTGCTCGCGGTTGCTCTGTTGGCCGGCGTTTTCATGGTTCGCTATCCGAAGCTTCTTTCGGCCGACGGCCCCGCCACGATCGGACATGTAGTCGCTGGCACTCCGGCTGCCAAGGCCGGCGTTCAAGAAGGTGACCGGATTGTCCGTATCGATGGCAAGGCCAACCCGACATGGGAAGACGTTGTCATGGCCGAGATCGCCGGTGCAAACCGCGAAATTCCTGTCGTTTTGGAGCGCAAGAGCGGCGGAAGCTCTGAATCGATTCCAGTCATTATCACCCCCACGCTCGAACAAAAGACCGGCGTGGGCTATGCCGGTTGGTCCGAAGGAAACGAAACTCTGCTGGCCGGGATTTCACCCGGGTCGGGCGCGGAAAAAGCCGGGCTACAGAAAGGCGACGTCATCATTGCCGTTAACGGGACGCCCCTTTACTCCACGCTGAAGCTGAACGAACTGGTACGAGCAAGCGAAGGCAAACCGCTCGAGATCCTGTATGCCCGCAATGGAGAACGGAACAAGGTCGAGGTAACTCCGACGTTTACACACCTTGATTCTGAAGAAGGGCGATGGATGATTGGCGTGGTGATGGAACCTCGCGTCGTCATCGTGCAACTGCCCATCCACCAGGCGATCGCGGAATCCATCCGGCAGAACGTTCGTGGCGCGGGGCTGATTTTTCAGGTACTGCGGGGCATCGTGGAGCAACGCGTCTCACCCAAGTCCCTGGAAGGTCCCCTCCGGATCGGCCAGCTGTCCGGGGAAGCGGCGCGTGAGGGCGCCATTCCCTACTTCAGCCTGATGGCGATGATCAGCTTGAACCTGGCTATCTTCAATCTGCTGCCGATTCCGATCCTGGATGGGGGGCAGATGTTGATGCTGGCGGTTGAAATGGTCATCCGGCGCGACATCAGCATACGCGTCAAAGAAACCGTGCTGAAGTTCGGGCTGGTGTTCCTGATGGCGATTGTCGCGTTCGTACTCTACAACGACATCTCGAAGATACTTCCGGGTTAACGGCGGCGATTCCGCCGCCAGCGGGCGCTCACCACGAGAATCGCGAAAGCGGAGGTGAACATCAGCACCGTCGAGGGTTCCGGAACATGCCCTGTGGGCACAGGCTGTGTGAACCCAGCCTGTGTGAAAAGGATATTGTCGATCCCGATGTTGTCGCTCGCGCTTCCAAGCCCTTGCTGATGTACAACGATTGTGAGCGATTGTGCGTTGTATCCGGTAAAGCCGGCGAAGCTGGAATCAACCGTTGTGTGGCGCGGGCCGGCGAAGTTTCCTTGCACAAGCACATTCGAAGCGCTGAACAGAATTGAGTCGCCGGAGAGCACCTGGAGCATCGGCAGAATATAGTCTGTATTCGACCACCCACCCAGGTCGAACGACACCAGCCGCACCGAATAGCCCGGGTCGGCGGTGAAGGTTACCGAAAAGGGTCCACTTGCCTCCGGCTCATACTCGAGCACGTTGATCAAATCTCCATAGTTGTCCGGCCAGATCGTGAAGTTTGAGTCTGGTCCGTAATCCACCACTACGTTCGGTGTGAATCCCCCGTCGGTACCATAGCTGAACATGCCCATTGTCGCGGCGGATACACGGTCTCCATAGGCCGTGTCGAGGTTGACGGTGGTGCCCGCGCGTTGTCCCTGATCGAATGTCAGAACGGTTGAAAAGGCTGGTGAAACTGTGACCAGGACAAGTAAGTTCGCTAACAGGAACCGATTCGGCATTTTTCTCTCCGGCGAGACTCAGACAGTCTTCGATTGTCCGGTAAGTATAACCGCGAGACCCGCAAAATACACGGCCCAAAACTCGTGCAATAGTACTTTCGTCCTTTTTTTACACTCGTAATGTCCGCGCGCCCGACCTTTTACCATGGAGTTGAATGGTTCGGTTCCTGACCATGCTGTCCGCGGCAGTACTTTCGGCGGCGGAGCTCGCGCCGCCGGCAGGCAGCGAAGCCGCGTCGAGACGACCGGGAGCCACCAGCAACCTGCCGGGTGGCCGTCAGATCGACCCGGCTGGCCGGCAATTTACTACAGGCCCCGGATCTTCCGGCCTGGCAATCAGTCCGAACGGCAAGTACATCGTCGTGGCAGGTGGTCATTCTTCACTCACCGTTTTGGAGAGACAGGGAAGTTCACAGTGGCGGACCACCGTCACGCAGAGTGACGACGAATCCGGCGATGCCGCGCCGGTACGTTTCCACGGTCTTGCATTTGAGTCGAACGAAGAACTCTATGCGGCCGAGGGCCCCACGGGTCGCGTTCGGAAGCTCGATCCTTCGAACGGTAAATCGCGGGCTTCCTTCGACTTGAACCAACAAGGCTATCGCGGATCGTTTGCGACTGATCTGGCATTTGACCGGGGGAGAGGTCTGCTCCACGTCTTGGATAACGCCAACCAACGCTTGGCAATCTTCGATGTGCGGCGCAAGGCCCTGATCGCGAGCCTCCGCATTGGCAAAGCTCCCTACGCCATCGCGCTATCCGCGGACGGCAGGCATGCCTACGTTACTCATTGGGCAAGCGGACGGAGCGCGACGAAGGAAACCGGTAACGAAACGAAACCGCTGGCCATCATTAATCTCAATGTTCCGGTCCGGCCCTTCGTCGAAGCCTTTATCGGTGGAGCGGGAGAAGCCGCGGCAGGAGTGGCCATCAGAGACAACTACGTTTATGTCTCGCGCCCGGATCACGATGCAATTTCGGTAATCAACTCCCAAACTTTCCAATCCGAGGGCGATATTCCGATTCGGATTCCGGGTCTCGAGAACTATCGAGGCATCGCACCGCTAGGATTGGCTGTCGATCCCGGCCGCGGATGGCTTCTGGTTGCCGAATCCGGAATCAACGCAATTGGGGTCGTTGACTTTGTCAGCCATCGAGTAGTGGGACACCTTCCGGCGGCCTGGATTCCCGAGCGTCTGGCAATCTCCGACGGCGTGCTTTTTTCTGCCAACGCGAAGGGATTCGGCTCCGGACCGAACGCAACACCTTTCTCACGGATCGATAACTCCGGCGGACTGGGTCTTCCCAGCGGCGCTGTCATCATGTCCACGCTCCCGGGGAGCCGCGACCTGAGCCAACTGACCCGCCGCGTGATGGAGCTGAATGGCTTTCTTCCCAAGCCGTCCGATCCGCCGATCCTCCCGCCGGAGATCCGTCACGTGGTTCTGATTGTTAAGGACGGCCGGACGTTCGATGAAATTTTCGGGGACATCGAAGAACGCTCCAATGGAAGCGTACGCGGCGCTCCGGAACTGGCACGGTATGGCCGGAGAGGTATTCCGACGAATATACCGGGCCAGCTACGCCAACGTGTTCAGTCAAAATCCTGGAATGTCACGCCGAATCACCGCGCGCTGGCCGAACAAGGGAGCATAAGCGACAACTTTTACGCCGCCGGGCCGCTCATGCCACCCTCAAACGAAACTTCCGGTATTGGGCAGCATCTCGACCGCTACCGGGTGAGCTATCGCTTCTTTGAGGATCGAGGCGCCGGCGCAACGGCGGTGCCGGATCAGCATCGGGCTTCGCGCTTCATTGATCGAATGCGCGCTGAACCGGAGATGCCGCGGCTCACGGTAATCTCGCTGCCGGGCGATCGCACCGGTCCGTCGCGCCCCGGCGATGGCTATCCGTTTGCGGCAAGCTATGTCGCTGACAATGACGTTGCCCTCGGCCGCATACTGGAGTTTCTGTCCTCTCGCAAAGAATGGCGGCAAATGACGGTGTTTGTTACGGAAGCCAGCACGAATGGGCTCGACCATATCCACCCCGCGCGCACGGTGCTGCTTGCCGCGGGACCGTACGTTAAGAAGGGCTATCTATCCCGCACCAACTCGGATTTTGCGGGTTTGCGGAAGACAATCTTCCAGCTACTCAAGGTTCCGCCGCTCAACCTCTTTGATGCCGCAGCGGCGGATCTTTCAGACTGTTTTACGCCGGCAGCCGATTTCTCTGCCTATCAGGCGCTGCCGGTGTCGATGGAGCTGTTCGATCCCGCCGCCGTTCAGGCAGGGGGGACCCGCTA
>CAYTVP010000142.1:0-2320 GCA_964441675.1 uncultured Solibacteraceae bacterium
CTGGCGATCCTGATTGTTACCTCGCTCGCGGCTGCGGCATGGCTTTTGCGCCGCCGCCTTGCCTGGGGACTACCCGCACTCGCGGCTTCCGCGCTAGTCGGCGCGATTCTTATTGTTCACCCTTTTTCCGTCGCTGCCCGTACTGGAGAGTTGGAGCTAACCGCGATTGACGTCGGGCAAGGCGACGGCCTCCTGGTTGTCTTCCCGGACGGCACGCGGATGGCTGTCGATAGCGGAGGGATTCCGCAGTTCGGCCCCAACCGCACCAAGCCCCTCGACATCGGCGAATCCGTTATTGCGCCGTACCTCTGGACCCGTTCGATTCAGTCTCTCGATATCCTCGTCGTGACTCACGCGCATGCCGACCACATGGGCGGCGCGGCTGCTTTGATCGATAATTTCCGCCCGCGCGAGCTTTGGATCTCCGGTCTCGGCCGCAGCGAATCCTTTGATGCTCTGCTGCGCCATGCCAAGGATCGCGGCGTGAAAGTGCGCCGGCTCCGCCGCGGCGACAAACAGCAGTTCGGGCCCGCCGAGGTAACGGTGGTCGCACCCGGCCCCGAAGCATGGAATGAAAATGCGCCGTCGAACAACGACTCTCTTACGCTGCTGACCCGATTCGGTGAACGAACATTCCTCCTGCCGGGCGACGCGGAGCGCTCGCTTGAGGACGAGATGCTGGCCGCGGAAGCCATCGGAAAAATCGATGTGCTGAAGATCGCCCACCATGGCGGCCGCACGTCAACGACATTCGACTTTGTGGAACACTCGAAACCGGCCTTCGCCATCATTTCCGTCGGCGAAGGAAACCGTTACCGCCACCCCCATCCGGAAGTGCTCGATCGTCTCGCCGCGGCGCGTACGGCAGTGCTCCGCACCGATCTTGACGGACGGATTACCATCCGCACCGACGGGCGACGCATTACGCTTGAAACTTATCGCTGGACTCACTCGCGTTAGACTCAAGTCGGAGGCATTCTAAATGTATCGAGATAATGGCGGTGATAGTTTCGTGTGGTTTCTGGCCGGCGCTGCCGTAGGCGCTGCCGTTGCGTTGTTACTGGCACCGCAATCCGGAGAAAAAACCCGTCACCTGCTGGCCAACCGCGCCGGCGAAGGTAAGGAATCGATCATCGGCCGCGGCCGGGAGATATTCGAGAAGGGCCGCGAGTTCGCCGACGATGCCGCCCAGATGTTCGAGCGTGGGAAGAATCTCGGCCAGGGCTGATGACGCTGCCGCCTTTTCAGAACGAACCATACCGGGACTTTTCAAAATCGGACAACCGGGCGGCTATGGAGGCGGCGCTCCAGAAGGTTCAAGCCGAACTGGGGCAAGAGTACCCCATTCGCCTCGCCGGCGAAACGAAAACTACCGGCGATCTGATCCGCTCTCAAAATCCGTCCCGCCCTTCCCAGGTGGTGGGATCGCACCATAAGGCAACGCCTGAGATCGCAAATCAGGCCGTCGAAACTGCGTTTGCGTTCTTTCCGGAGTGGTCGTCCACCCCAGTCGAGCGCCGGATCGAGTTGACGGTCAAGGCTGCCGCTCGCATCCGCGAACGTAAGAACGAGTTCAACGCCTGGTTGGTTATCGAATCCGGTAAGAATTGGAACGAAGCGGAAGCCGACGTTTCCGAAGCGATCGATTTTCTGGAGTACTACGCCCGGCAGATGCTGAAGCTGGAACACCCGGAGCCCCTGGTACAGATGCCGGGCGAAAAAGGCGAGTTGAAATACCTGGCGCTGGGTGTCGGCATCGTCATTCCGCCCTGGAATTTTCCGCTGGCTATCCTGGCGGGAATGACTGCTGCTGCTCTGGTGACCGGCAATACCGTGGTGGTGAAGCCTTCGAGCGATACTCCCACAATCGCCGCGAAGTTCTTCGAAGTTTTGAAGGAGGCCGGATTCCCCGACCGCGCGGCAACGCTCCTTGCCGGCTCCGGCAGTGCCATTGGCGATCTGTTGGTGATGCATCCCAAGACCCGCTTCGTCTCGTTCACCGGATCGAAGGATGTCGGCTTGCGAATCAACGAGCTGGCCGCGAAGACACAGCCGGGTCAAAAGTGGATCAAGCGCGTGGTGGCGGAGATGGGTGGCAAGGATGCCATCGTTGTCGACCGCGATGCCGATCTGGATGCCGCGGCTACGGGCGTTGTGCAGTCTGCCTTTGGGTATCAGGGCCAGAAGTGTTCGGCATGTTCACGGGCGATTGTGGATGCGGCCGTTTACGACGAGTTCCTGGAGAAGGTGAAGGAAAAGGCCGCGCAGATTACCATCGGCCCCGCCGACGATCCGGAAAACTACATGGGTCCGGTGATCA
>CAYTVP010000142.1:2330-10648 GCA_964441675.1 uncultured Solibacteraceae bacterium
ATCAACGAAGGCGCGAAGAAGTCGATCTTGAATTACATCGACGTCGGCCGCAAAGAAGGCCGTCTGGTGGCTGGTGGTGAGCCGGTCTCGGGCGAAGGTTACTTCATCCGTCCGACAATCATCGCCGACATCGAAGCGAGCGATCGCTTGTTCCAGGAAGAGATCTTCGGCCCGGTGCTGGCAGTGGCAAAGGCTCGCGATTTCGACCATGCCATGGAACTCGCCAACGACTCTGACTACGGCCTGACGGGTGCGGTGTATTCGAACGATCCCAAAAAGATCGCCAAAGCCCGCGATCAGTTTTTTGTCGGCAATTTGTATCTGAACCGGAAATGCACAGGCGCGATGGTGGGAGCAAATCCTTTCGGCGGCTTCAATATGAGCGGGACGGACTCGAAGGCGGGTGGGCCGGATTATTTGCTGCAGTTTGTTCAGGCGAAGTCGATTGCCGAAAAGGTGACCTAAATTCCGGCGACCTTCAGAATGAGGCTGGCTATGCGAGAGGCAGCAAGATCAAGCAATCGATTCTGTGGCAACAATTTTCCGGAACGGAAGTGTCTGACGCCTTACAAACTCAAAATCGCTCGTAGACGATCGGATTGCCGGCGAGAGATTTCAACGGTTTGTCCGCCACGCAGAGCGGCCGTCAGACCGCCTGCAACATTAACGCTCGTCCCCTCAATCCAGGTTAAGTTCAGAATTTGCCTGCGATTCACGCGAAAGAACGTACTTGGGTCGAGCTGCTTTTCTATTGCATTAAGAGATCGTCTGATCAGAGGGCGTTCGTTGCCGAAATGTAAGCGAGTGTAATTTCCCTCAGACTCCATCAGGAAAATATTGGACAGGCGCATAATCCAGCAACGCTCGCCATCTCTGATAAAGATCTTGGAATTCGCCGTCGTTACTCGAAGAGGAGCAATTCGTTTTAGTGCGACAGCAAGCCGTTCCGGAGCAATCGGCTTGAGAAGGTAATCCAGCGCATTCACTTCGAAGGCCTTAATCGCGTATTTGTCGAAGGCGGTGGTGAAGATTACGTTCGGAACACCTTGCTCTATGCGCTCGAGAATATCAAAGCCGTTCATCCGGGGCATTTGGATGTCAAGAAAAAGCAGATCAGGCGAAAGCCTCGGGATAACGCGCAAGGCCTCCTCGCCATCTCTCGCCTCACCAACAATTTCCACTTCAGGGTGGCGCTTCAAGAGCCGCCGCAATTCAAATCGCGCAAGCGTTTCGTCGTCGATGATCAGGGCTCTCATAGGACAGGACGGCTAGTCAACGGGAATCAGAGCGATAGCGATCACCCGGCCATCGCCCTCTTTCAAGGAAAGATTAGCTCGCTCGCCATAGAGCAGACGCAGACGCTCGCGTGCATTGGCAAGCCCCAGTTGGTTCGATGTTGCCGTTGAGCGGCTTAGATTGCCTGTATTCTCAACCACTAATCGAACAAGGCCGTTTTCGCGCCCAGCCTTCACGATCAGATCACCTTTTCCGGTCAATTGCGCGATACCATGCTTGATTGCGTTTTCCACCAGCGTGTGTAGCAGCATTGGTGGAACGGAACACTGTGCCGCGGACGGGTCAACGACAAGCTTCACCCGAAGACGCTCTGCGAAACGGACCTCTTCGAGAGCGAGGTAGTCTGCAACTGCTTCAACTTCGGACGCCAACAGAACCGTGTGCTCCCTATCCTGCTGAAGGCCATATCGCAGTACGTTGGCAAGCCGCGTGAGCATGTCTTGAGCGCCGGCCGGATCAATCTCTACCAGAGCTCGAATCGAATTGAGACAGTTGAACAGAAAATGCGGGTTGATTTGGGATTCCAAGACACGCAGCTCCGCCTCGCGCAACGCCAGTGGCAGTTGGCTCTCGCGCGCTTCATACCCGCGCTTCTCGGTGAAGCGAATATATAACATCGTCCAACCGCCGGTGGCGAGAATCATCCCCCAACACAAAGCGACAACGGCCGTGGGAGTCCACGGGTTGCCAGTTCCTCGTGTAACGATAACGCTCCCAGCAATGACCAGAAAAGTTTGAATTACGCTGATTATCAGGACTCCCGTCACAAGAAAGGGCCCCATCTGGGAAACTGCCAGATGCCCGCGGCGGCGCTTTCTGATTTCTCGCCGGAATAGATGCGTTAATCCAATGCTGTATGCAATAAAAAAGAAGTGGTTGATGAGAAGTGTACGGAGATTGCCGCCGGCCACTAAATTGATTAAGATTCCCACTGCTGAATATACGAACCAGCCAAAAAACTGACAAAGCCAATAGGTGCGCATAGATATCGTTAGGCTGCCTGAAGATTTCCGGATAGAGTCAATATTTGTGATGAACGGCGCGGTATAGACGTCTTCTGCCGATCGCTTGTAACTCTTATTTTCGGGCCTCGATAGGCGGTAAACTGAAAGCCTAAGAAATCACAGATTCAGACGTAAATCGAATCGACGCGGCGCGGGCAGCCTTTGGGCTGCCCGTTCCATTTTCTTCACTAGGCAAATAGCTCGCGTATGGGTTCCACGCCGCGGTCGACGATCGGCATCGATGTGCCTTCGGCACACGGCAATTCAGCCTTCAGGTCAATGCCGAGGCCCTTGTAGATGGTGGCCGCTACTTCCTGCGGAGTAGTCGGCCGCTCTTTGGGCATTGCGCCAATTTCGTCCGACGAGCCGACAACTGTCCCGCCCTTCAGCGGGCCGCCACCCATCAAGATCGTCCAGCACTGCGGCCAGTGATCGCGCCCTCCCGCCGGATTGATCTTCGGAGTCCGCCCAAATTCTCCCGCGCCCACCACCATTGTGTTCGAGAGCAAACCGCGCTCGGAAAGATCCGCGAGCAAGGAGGAGTAGGCCATGTCGAACATCGGTCCCACCACGTCCCGGTAGCAGGAGATCGGTGAAAACGGACGCGAACCATGGATATCCCAGGTGATCTCGTCAAACACCGTTTCGAACATGTTGATCGTCACGAATCTCACGCCCGCTTCGATCATTCTCCGCGCCAGCAGGCAGCTTTGACCGAACCGGTTTAATCCGTATTTTTCGCGGAGACGCTGCGGCTCGCGGTGGAGTTCAAACGCTTCCCACGCCTTCTGCGATGACATCAGCGCGTAAGCCCGATGAAACTCGGCATCCTGGAGGCGCGCATCCCCGGACGTTTCGGCGGACGCTTCGATCTTCGAGACGCTGCGGTCTACCATCTCGCGCCAGTTCCCCCGGCGATCGACGCGTAGCGCCGTCAGGTAGTCAGCGGGCAGCATGCCGGCGGTGCAGAAACGCGGGTCGCTGGGATCGGAATTCAATACAAAGGGATCGAACGTTTGGCCGAGATAACCTGCGTTTTGCCCGTGCGGCATGTTACCGCCGGTGTTGCCGATCGGCCGGGGCAGCAACACATGCGCCGGCACATCTCCTTTCGCGCCCTTTAGCTTGCTCAGCACGCAGCCGAAGTGCGGATGCTCCACACCACCCTGAAATAGCCGGCCCGTCTGCATCATCTGGTGCCCTGTATCGTGAACAGCGGCGGCGGTGTGATACATGGAGCGGACCAGAGAGAATTTGTCCGCGTGTTTGGCCATCCGCGGGAAATTCTCCGAAATCTCGATGCCGGGAACGTTCGTTTTAATCGGCTTGTAGGGTCCCCTAACGTCCACAGGAGCGTCCGGCTTCATATCCCATGTGTCCAACTGCGACGGCCCGCCCACCAGCATCAGCAGAATGCAGTTCGTCTCCTTCGAGGTATCGACGGCACCCATCGCTTTCAGGCCGAACATCTGCGTCAACCCCAGACCAAGACCCGAAAGGGAGCCCGCGTGCAGGAAATCGCGGCGGCGGTATCCATCGCAAAATTCGACGGTGCGATCGGCATCCAGACGAAACATGAAGATCTCCTAAGGTAGAACGGCGCCTTTATTTTATGTCCGGCAGCAGGCGACAGCAAGGCGCCGGCCTTGCCTTAGATCCTCTCATCTCGCCGCCTTCTCTTTTATGAAGCTGTCCATTTTTTCAAGCGCTGGCTTCAACACCGACCGATCGGCAGCGTAGCATAAACGGACGCTGCCCTCCCCGCCCGACCCGAACGCGACGCCGGGGGCAGTTCCCACTCCGGTTTCTTCAAGCATCCTCCGGCAAAACGTAAAAGAATCCCTGGCGGCTTCGACGCGGGGAAACACATAGAACGCGCCGTCCGGTCGGGGAACGGTCACACCGCGCATCTGGCTGAGCGCATCGACACAAAGGTCCCGGTTCGCTTTCAGCTTCGTCAGGAACTCGACGATCGACCGATCGCCCCATTCGAGCGCAGCCTCGGCTGCCCGCTGGACAAAATGCGCCGGACAGGACACGATGAACTCGTTCAATTGGACAGCCCGTTGAGCGAGGTCCGCCCGCGCTACGATCCAACCCAGCCGCCAACCGGTCATGCAATAGCTTTTCGAAAAGGATTGCGTGACGATCACCGCATCATCCCGGCCCGCCTTGCGCAGAATGGATGGTACCGGAGTCCCCAGCGCCTCGGCCGGATCAGGATAATAGAGCCGCTCGTAGACCTCGTCCGCCAGCAGCCACAAGTCATACCGCCGCGCCAGATCGAGCAGCCGTTCCTGGTCGGCATCGGTAGCGATCCAACCCAGAGGATTCGACGGCGAGGTATAGATCAACAGGCGGGTTTTCGGCGTGATCAGAGATTCGAGCGCGTCGAAATCAATCCCGTAACGGCCGGATACCAGCGGCTGGGGATACTGCTTTATCACCGCGTTCGAGAGCAGGGCGATCGCGCCCGCGTTGGGCCAGGCCGGTGTCAGCAGAATTGCTTCATCGCCCGGATCGAGCGTGCACCGGATGGCATTGTTCAAGGCCTGGACGCCGGAAGCGGTAACAACAATCTCGGTGTCCGGATCGAGCGCCACGCCGTGGTGCGAGGCATAGTAGCGCGCCAATTGCTCGCGCAGCGAGAACAGTCCGGCATTCGGAGTGTAGTAGGTACAACCATCGCGCAGCGCCTTCTCGGCAGCGCGTTTAATGAACTCCGGCGTGGGAAGGTTCGACTCGCCGAAGTAGAGCTTGTAGACTTTCTCTCCCGCGCGCTCCCGCCGCATGGCAAGCTCAGCCAGTTCCCGGACACGCGAATGCGGAACCGCCAACGCCGAAGCGGCGACGCGCGCCGCCACCTATTTCGTCCGTCCCCGCGTAGAAATCAGCTCTTCGATATTCACCAATTCCGTGGGGTAGTCGCCCGTGTAGCACGCATAGCAAAACTGGTGCCGATCGTCTCCCACGGCTTTTCGCAGCGCTCCAATCGGGAGATACGCCAGCGAATCGGCCTCCACGAACTTGCGGATTTCCTCTACAGTATTGTTGGCGGCAATCAGCTCGCCTTTCGTCGGCGTATCCACGCCATAGAAGCAGGGGGAAATCGTAGGCGGGCAGGAGATCCGCATGTGTACCTCGCGGGCTCCGGCACTTCGCACCATCCGGACGATCTTGCGCGAGGTTGTGCCACGCACAATAGAATCGTCCACCAATACTACGCGCTTGCCTTCGAGCAGGCTCCGCACGGGATTCAGCTTCAGCTTCACACCGAAGTCGCGGATGGCCTGCGAGGGCTCGATGAACGTCCGGCCGACATAGTGGTTGCGGATCAACGCCTGACGGTAGGGAATTCCCGATTCTGTCGAGTAGCCGACAGCGGCGGCAACGCCGGAGTCGGGCACCGGCACAACCAGATCGCCATCCGCCGGACACTCCTGCGCCAGCAACCGCCCCATTTCCTCGCGGGACTTGTACACCGGCCGCCCATAGACCAGCGAGTCCGGCCGGGCGAAATACACGTGCTCGAAAACGCAATGCGCCGGATCTCGGGGCGGCGCATAATGCTCGCGAGCCACGCCTTCGGGCCCGATAATCACCATCTCGCCCGGCTCCACATCGTTCAGGTAAGTGGCGCCGATAAGGTCGAACGCGCAGGTCTCCGAAGCAAAAGTGTAGGCGATACGCTGACCGGAAAGCTCCATTTGCCCCATGGCAAGCGGTCGGAAGCCATGCGGATCCCGGGCAATAATCATTCGGTCTTCCGCCAAGAATACGAGCGAAAAGGCTCCCTCCAGCTGCAGGAGTGCCTCGCGAAGCGCCGCCGGCAACGTTTTCTCGCGCGACCGTGCCACCAGATGGAGGATTACCTCCGTGTCGCTGGTCGCCTGGAAGATCGATCCATCCCGTTCCAACTCCCGGCGCAACTCACGCGCATTGGTGATGTTTCCGTTGTGAGCGACGGCGATCGATCCTTTGTTGCACGCCACGGAGAAAGGCTGCGCATTCAGCAAAACGGTATCGCCGGCCGTTGAATAGCGCGTATGTCCGATCGCCATGTGACCGTTCAGCTTGCCCAACACTTCCGGCTGGAAAATGTCGGCCACATGTCCCATATCCTTTTGGCAGACGAGGTTCCTGCCGTCGCTTGCCGCAATCCCGGCGGATTCCTGCCCGCGGTGCTGCAGCGCGTACAAGCCTAGATATGCAAGGTTTGCCGCTTCGGGGTGTCCGTAGACAGCAAACACGCCGCATTCGTCATGCCACTGGTCGAACATCTAGCTTCAAGGCCTCCTCAAGAGCGTCGCTCCATGGACGTCTCAGGCTTTCGATGTCGCAATCCAGGTCCGGGAACCCGGAACCTCGAATCACAACTCTATTGTCAACCGTTTCGCCGATTTGCAGAGCTACTACGCCATGCTTGGCAGCGAGGATCTGGACAGCCTCGGGGTGGGTGGTTGAGATCAGAATACGCGAAGGCCCTTCGTGAAACAAGGCCAGTTCCGGCCGAAGCGCGGTGTCCAGGCGCACATCGGCTCCAACGCCGCTGAAGGAACACTCGGCCAAGGCGACCGCGAACCCGCCGTCGCTCAGATCGTGGGCGGATTCCGCCAGGCACTCTTCGATAATTTCGCGGCAGGCGGTTTGGACGCGCTTCTCGTAATCCATGTCGAGCGCCGGAGGCAATCCCCACAGGTCATCGACCACGACCTTTGCGTACTGCGTCCCGCCAAAATGCTCTAAATCGCAGTTGCCCGCGCCACCCAGCAGGATCACTGCGCGGCCGGGATTTTGAAAGCGCAACGGAATGGGTTGAGCCGTCTTCAACAGACCCACGATGCCCATGACCGGAGTCGGAAAGATAGCTTCGCCCAGCGTTTCGTTATATAGGCTGACATTTCCGCCGGTGATCGGCGTCTCGAAAAACTCGCATGCCTCAGCCATGCCTTCGATTGATTCCACCAATTGCGCCATGATCTCCGGCCGTTCCGGATTGCCGAAATTCAGGTTATTCGTCGCCGCAATCGGCTGTGCGCCGGAAACCGCAAGATTCCGGCAGCATTCCGCCACAGCCAGCTTGGCGCCTTCCCGCGGGTCGAGATAGCAATACCGTCCATTGCCGTCAAGCGACATGGCCACAGAAGTCCCTGTTTCTTTGATGCGCACAATGGCCGCATCGCTTCCCGGACCCTGTGTCGTATTGGTGCGGACCGTGTAATCGTACTGTTCCCAGATCCAGCGTTTATCGCAAACGTCGCCGCTTGCGAGGATTTTTCGCAGATCGGCGGCCAGATCGGCGCTGGCGAATGCAGGCCCCTCAGCTTTGGCCGGACGGGGCGGCCGTGTATGCGGGCGGTCGTAAACCGGTGCCTCATCCGCCAGGGCGCGATTCGAAATCTCGGCCACGATCTTGCCGTGATCCTTTACACGAAGCATTCCGTCGCCGGTCACCGTGCCGATAATGGCAGCGTCCAATCCCCACTTGTGGAAGACGTCGAAGACCTCCTGCTCGCGGCCCTTTTCGGCAACAATCAGCATGCGCTCCTGAGATTCCGAGAGCATGATCTCGTATGGCGACATCCCGGTTTCGCGCTGCGGCACGTCCCGTAGATCGATCTCGATGCCGGTTCCCGCGCGGCTGCCCATTTCGCAGGTCGAGCAGGTTAGTCCCGCCGCGCCCATATCCTGGATACCGACAATGGCACCGGTCTTCATCGCTTCGAGGCAGGCTTCAAGCAGCAGCTTTTCAAGGAATGGATCGCCCACCTGAACGTTCGGGCGCTTGCTCTGCGATTCTTCGCTGAACTCCTCGGACGCCATTGAGGCGCCGTGAATTCCGTCCCGGCCGGTTTTCGCACCGACATAGAGAACGGGATTGCCAATTCCGGTAGCGCGCCCGAAGAAGATTTCATCGTGCTTGAAGACACCGAGCGCAAAAACGTTAACAAGTGGATTGCCGTCGTAGCTCGGCTCGAAAATACATTCTCCACCCACGGTGGGCACGCCGAAGCAGTT
>CAYTVP010000143.1:0-10628 GCA_964441675.1 uncultured Solibacteraceae bacterium
GGTCCAAGGAACCGCAGACCCGGCTCGACAGCGGGGGGGCGGCTGCCGTCGCGCACTCGGCCCGCGAGTACCATGTCCACCTGCATGGTTCGCCGGACTTCGCGCCACGCTTCGAGCAGCATACTGATATTCTTGCGTGGCTCAATCGTGGCGACGCAGAGGAAGTATGGCGTGCGCGCTCTGCCGCCTGGAAAGACGGGCTGCATGAACGGCGGCGCCGCCAGCGGAATTGCGACCACGCGCTGTGGCGAGAGTCCGAAATGATCGATCACTTCGCGGCGAACGATCTGTGATGGAGTAATCACCATGGTCGTCAAGCCGAAACGCAAAAGAAATGGCGTCCGGCGGCGAACCCGTTTGGATGCATCCATGCGCCAAGGGGTCAAGTCGTGGATTGTCACGACCGAGGGCTTTAACGGAAGATAGGGCACGGAAAAATCGGTGCCATGAAATAGATCCACTCCTCGCGCCCGCATTGCCTTCTGGACTCCCCACAGCCACCAGCGGCGTTCGATCCAGCGCTTCGGCCGGAGAAACTGGTCGGAGATCAAGTCGAACCGGTCTTGCGGATACTCCAGCGATAGCGCTCTCGAAAGCTCTTCCACATATCGCCTGACCCCGCCCGTGGACACGATCAACGGAGTCCCGTCGAGCGCAACAATCATCGGCCGGGCATCCTCGATCCGGCCGAAACGGGTTTGCGCGATTGGGCGATCGCGCCGGGAACATCCAGGCGCCAGAGAACGGCCATTCCCAGTACGAAGAAGACGATCAGCGAAAGGATGGCCAACCGGTAGCTGTGCGAGAACTGCAGCGCCAAGCCGAAAAGCAGGGGAGCCATCCAACTGGTTCCCTTATCGGAAACCTCGTACAGGCCGAAGTATTGAGCTTCTTTGCCCGCCGGGATCATCTGCGAGAACAGACTCCGGCTGAGGGCCTGGCTGCCGCCCATCACCAACGCCACGATCGCGGCTGCCACGAAAAAATCGCGGGCATTCCGAACCAATCCATAGATATAAATCAATACTCCCGTCCAGATGACGAGCGCCGTCAAAATGGTTGCTTTTGTTCCAAGCCTCCCGGCCATTCGATTGAAAATCGCCGCGCCGGCAAACGCGAGAAACTGCACCATGAGAATCGCCATCGTCAGCTGCGATAGCGGCATGTTCAACTCGTCGCTGCCGAATTGCGACGACAGCGCAATCACCGCCTGGATTGCATCGTTGTAAAGCAGGTAGGCGAGCAGAAAAGTCAGAGTGCCTGGATAGCCGCGTGCCTCCCGGAGTGTCGATGCCAACTGACGGAAACTGACACGGACCAGGTTTTCGCCCGGCTCCAACACGCGCGCAGGCTTGCGATTTCTCAGCTTTGCGAGCGGAATCAGACTGAACGCGGCCCACCACAATCCTGCCGATGCCAGGCTGATGCGAACGGCCAGAGATGGCGGAATGCCGAGTTTCTCCGCATTCAGATACAAGGCAAGATTCAGCGCGAGCGCAAGACCGCCGCCAAGGTATCCGAGTCCCCAGCCTCGGCTTGAAACATTGTCGCGCTCTTCCGGCGGTGCAATTTCCGGAAGAAAAGAGTTGTAGATGACATTGGCCGCTCCGAACGACACATTCGCAACGACAAATAAGAGGACGGCCGGCTTCCACCGCGCGCCGTCGACATAGAAAAGAAAAACTGTGGCGGTTGCGCCAATATAGGCCAGCAGGCCAAGCATTTCACGCTTGCGATGGCCGTAATCGGCGTATGCGCCGAGAAGCGGAAGAATCAGCACCTGTAGGATGACGGAAAGCGCGACCGTATAGCCCCAGATCGATCTCGGTTCCAACGCAATGCCGGCCAAATACACAAACCCGTCGGCGCCTGCCGCATTCTTCGCGATGGAGGTCAGATATGGGCCGAGAAACGTGGTCACAACCAACGTTGGAAACGCCGAGTTCGCCCAGTCGTAGAAGTACCAGGCGCGCTGCTCTGTTCGCGAATACGTCAAGGCCACTCGATGTACCAACTTATAATAGGGGTTTGGAAATACCTCCCAAGCTTTTGCGTAAGGTAGGCGATGCCATCGCGCGATTTCGTATGATTCGCGATGGCGATCGCGTGGCAGTGGGCTTGTCGGGCGGCAAGGACTCGGTCACGCTGCTCGAATGCCTGGTGGAGTTGTCGCGCCGCGCGCCGATCGACTTCACCGTGGAGGCATTTACGATCGAGCAGGGCAAGTTTCTGAGCCCGATTGCGCCATTTGAAGATTACTTGCGGGAGCGGGGCATTCGCTGGCGATATTTTACCGATGCTCCTTCGTTGCGGCTGATCGAGGAGCAGCCGGATCATGGCTGCGATATGTGCAGCCGCTTTCGCAGGCGCGCCGTTTACGAAGTCGGCAAGGAACTGGGCGTCAATGTGATCGCTTTGGGCCACACGGCGGACGATTTCTGCGAGGCCTTTCTACGCAACGCGATGTTTACCGGCCAATTGAGCGCTCTGCCGCCGGTGACCGAATCCCGCGAGAAGGATTTTCGTCTTATCCGGCCGCTGGTCTTCGTAAGCGAAGATCTCACCGCCGAGTTCGCTCGTTCTCTCGGCGCGCCGGTGATTCCGTGCGGATGCTCCCAGAAGACCGGCACGGTGCGCCGATCGCTGCGAGATATCTTTCGCGAACTGGAGCGGGAACATCCGAACCTGAAAGATACGTTGCTCGCCTCGATGGGAAATATTAATACAAAGCGCCTGCTTGACCCGCGCTATCTCGATCAGGATGGAGGTTTCGGCGCGGTATCGCCGGTGGAATTGCTTCCCGTAGTAACCGATTCGTAACCCATCCGCGGTTGACCCGAGTTTTCAGCGGATGAGATGATAAGTTCCGAAGTAGGTCCATTGCCAGCAACCCGGTCGTTATCGGATATATGAGGATTCTGCCCCGTGAAGAGAAATTCTTCACATTGTTCAACCAGCAGATGGAGGTCATTGCCGAAGCGACGCGGACATTACAGGCCGTTTGTAAGAATCCTTCCGGCGATACTGCGGCTGCTTCCACGAAATTAATGGAGCTGGAACATCGCGGCGATGCCATTCTTCACGAGATCTACGACAAGCTGAACGAGACGTTCATCACGCCCATCGATCCTGAAGATATTCATGCATTGGGCTCGTTGCTCGACGATGTGCTGGATTATCTTGAGGACGGTGCGCACCGTCTGGATGCCTACAAGCTACCGGAGATTACGCCGGAGATCTGCGAGTTGCTCGACCTGATTTCAGGATGTGTTTCCAGCCTGGCTCATGCGTTTGCTGCGTTGGAGCGCAGGGATTCGGTGCTCGAAGACTGTATCGAGATCAATCGGCTGGAAGAACAGGCGGATCACGTCGAGCGTCGCGCGGTAGCTTCTTTGTTTCAGCATCAAAAAGATCCGATACAGCTTTTGAAATATAAGGAAATCTACGAAATTTTAGAGTCGACCACGGACGCCTGCGAGGATGTTGCCGACCGTTTGCAAAACGTCGTTGTCAAAAACAGCTAACGCATGATGTCGACGACCCTGGTACTCGTCGTCATCATCATTATTGTTGCCCTCATTTTCGATTACATCAATGGTTTTCACGACGCGGCGAACTCCGTGGCAACGATTGTCGCCACGCGCGTGCTCACGCCATTTCAGGCGGTGATCTGGGCTGCGTTCTGGAACTTCATTGCCGCTCTTCCCGCGTTGTTCAGCGATACGGGCGTTGGTGTTGCGCGCACCGTCGGCGCAGGCATGGTCGCTCCACAGTACCAGACCGAATACGTCATTCTCGCCGGACTGCTTGGCGCCATCGTCTGGGATCTGATCACGTGGTGGTTCGGCCTTCCCACGTCCAGCACGCACGCGCTGATTGGTGGCTTTGCCGGCGCCGCGATGTGCTATGTCGGTTTGCAGGAAGGCGCCGCCTCGATGACAAACGCGATTATCGTCGAAGGCTGGCTGCGTACCCTGCGCTTTATCGTGATTGCTCCTTTGTTGGGCATGGCCCTGGGCGCGCTGCTGATGGTGATCGTGTATTGGTTATTCCGCCGGTCTACGCCCCGGTACATGGACTTCTGGTTTCGCCGCCTCCAATTGATCTCGGCGGCGCTTTTCAGCTACTCGCACGGTGCCAACGACGCTCAGAAGACCATGGGCATCATGACCAGTGTTCTGGTGACGGCGGGATATCTGAGCGAATTCAAGGTGCAGCCTTGGGTCATCATTTCGGCGCACTTGGCCATTGCGCTGGGAACGATGACGGGAGGCTGGCGCATCGTCCACACCATGGGCTCGAAATTGACGCGTTTGAAGCCGCGCAGCGGATTCTGCGCTGAAACGGCCGGCGCGATGGCGATTCTGTTCCCCACTTACCTTGGTGTTCCTGTCTCGACAACTCACGTGATTACAGGTGCGATTGCCGGAGTCGGCTCCATCCAACGCCCCAAATCCGTCCGTTGGAAACTGGCTACGCAGATTGTCTGGGCCTGGCTTCTTACGCTGCCGATGTCCGCTCTGGTGGCTGCCGCCTGCTATTGGCTGATGCACTTCTTCATCCCGCAACGCTAAGCTAGGAGTTTCGGCGCGATCGTTCGTCGTAGATGAAACTCGGAATTGACTTCGGCACAACCCGCATTGTCATTGCGCGCGCGGACCGCGGCAACTACCCAATTCTCGCGGTCGAAGGTCCTGACGAAGAATCACGCGACTACATTCCTGCCCTGATTGCAGCCGGCTGGGGGGAGATCCGCTATGGGTGGGATGCATGGGCGGTGGCCGGAATGCCGGGGTGGACGCTGACCCGCAGCTTGAAGAGATTGCTGGATTCAGCTGGTCCGGCAACACGAGTGGATCTCGGTCCGGTGCAACTGCCGCTGTTGGATGTGCTGACGGATCTGGCGCGGACCGCCTGGAAAGCAGCGCGCCGGGAATCGGCTGACGAGCCGCTCCAGGCATTCGTAGGCGTTCCGGCCAACGCCAACACGAATCAGCGATATCTGACGTCCGAAGCTTTTCAAAGGGCGGGATTCGAAGTCCTCGGTTTGTTAAACGAACCATCGGCGGCAGGTGTCGAGTTCGGACACGCCAATGCTCGAAAAGGCTCCGGGGACGAGCTTCTGCTGATCTACGATCTGGGCGGCGGTACCTTCGATGCCTCCCTCGTCCAGGTACGCGGCGGCGAACATGACGTCATCTCCACAGAAGGGATTGGAACTCTGGGAGGCGACGATTTCGATCAGATCCTTGCCGATTTAGCGTTGCCCGAGAGTGAATCTACGCAGTTAACTCAAGTGGAGCGCTTCCACTTGCTTGAGCATTGCCGCGAGGCGAAGGAAGCTCTCAATCCGAATAGCCGCCGGATCATTCTCGATTTGGAATCCGTCCGTCCGGGCTTTGGCACAGCGACAATCTCTACCGCTGAGTATTACGATAAATGCCGTCCCGCTGTGGACGAGACGCTGGCGGCGGTGGACGATCTCATCGCCCAAGGCGGAGACAAATCGCCGGACTGGCTGTACATCACCGGTGGCGGCAGCGAACTCCCGCTGGTATCCCGCATGTTGCGCGAGCGTTTCAGCCGCCGCGTGAAGCGTTCGTCCTATACGCGCGCGGCGACGGCGATCGGTCTTGCGATTCACGCGGACGGTCAGGCCGGTTTTTCGCTGCGGGAAAGGTTCACGCGCTTTTTCGGCGTGTGGCGCGAAGCGGAAGGCGGCCGCGAGATTATCTTCGATCCGGTGTTCGCTAAAGGGACGACGCTGCCGGGAGCCGCTGATCCGCCCATAATGCGCGAGCGTACTTATCGGCCCGTGCACAACATCGGACATTTCCGCTATCTTGAAGCATCATCGATCGACGATGACGGCCGGCCGGCCGGAGCCATTACACTTTGGGATGAGATCCGCTTTCCGTTGGATCCGGCAATCCCGATGGACTCCGATCTGAGCCGGATTCCGATCGAACAGAGCAATCAGGCTGCTGGGCAGGCTATTGTTGAAACCTGGTTTTGCGACGCGAACGGGGTGGTAGAGGTTGAGTTGCAAAACAAAAGCGCCGGATACCGCCGCCGCTACAGGTTAGGACGGTGGAATGCTGCTGCGGAATCCAGTGTGTCAGCCAAGCCAAGGAGGAAACGAGTAGGGGCATGAGTGAATTTGAGGGGAGAACTGCGCTGGTCACTGGCGCATCGAGAGGAATTGGACAGGCGACGGCACTCGCGCTGGCGAAAGCCGGCGTGGGCCGCCTCATCCTGCATTACAGCTCTCATAAGGCAGGAGTGGATGAAACGGCGGAAGCCATCCGCGCTCTGAACGCATCGGCGGAAACCATCCAGGGCGATCTCTCGACGGAGCCGGGGATTGAGAAGTTC
The DNA here is from genome assembly GCA_964441675.1 of uncultured Solibacteraceae bacterium. GTDB lineage: Bacteria > Acidobacteriota > Terriglobia > Bryobacterales > Bryobacteraceae > JAPKYZ01. The sequence continues at coordinate 6,376 of CAYTVP010000143.1, forward strand.
TGTCTCACCATTGGCCGTCTGGACGCTGCGATCGACATACTGGTGAACAACGCGGGATCGCTGGTGAAACGGGCCAAATTGCTGGAATCGACACCAGAGCTGTTTGACGAGATCTATACGCTGAACGTCAAAGCCCCGTGGTTTATTTCAAAGGCAGTGGTCGGCGGAATGACGGCGCGGAAAAAGGGCATCATTGTCAATCTGTCATCGGTGGCGGCACGCCACGGCGGCGGGACGGGCGCTGCCCTGTATTCCTCGGCCAAGGCAGCGGTTTCCTGCTTTACGCGCGGGTTGGCGAAGGAGTTCGCTTCTTCGAATATCCGCATCAATGCCGTCAGCCCGGGCACGGTCGACAATCACTTTCACGAATTGTTTTCAACGCCTGAGCTTCTCGAAGGCATGAAGGGAATGACGCCGGCCGGAACGCTGGGTACCAACGAGGAAGTGGCCGACGTCATCGTTTTCTTGTGCTCGGACGCGGCACGGTTTATTCATGGCCAAACCATTGAGGTGAATGGCGGCCTCTACATGGTGTGATGCGTGGGCGGTTCCACACCGCCCGCTATTCTTACTCGGCGAGGATCAACTTCGCCAGCTTCGAGCCCACCTGGATCGCCGTCTCGTTTCGCTCCGGGCCTGTCGAGATACTTCCTATTTCGACGCCTGTTTGTTCCTCGAGAAAGTTCAGATAATCTTTCGCCCGCTGAGGAAGCTGCCGGATGCTGGTAATGCTGCGCGTCGGCGATTTCCATCCCGGTAGCGCCTCATACACCGGCTCCACCCGATCGAGCGCACTGGACGTGGCCGGCATCTCTTCGATGATTTTTCCGTCCAGCTTGTAGGCGACGCAAACCTTTACTTCATCCAATTCATCCAGGACATCCAGCTTGGTCAGGACAAGACTATCGAATCCGTTAATTGCCAGCGTGTAACGCAGTAACGGCACATCGAACCATCCGCAGCGCCTGGGCCTGCCGGTGACGGAACCGAACTCGTTGCCCCGCTTCCGGATATGCTCCCCGAACTCGTCGTGGAGCTCCGTTGGAAACGGTCCGGCTCCCACTCGCGTGATATAGGCTTTCGAAACGCCGATGACTCCGGTGATCTTCGTCGGAGCCACTCCGGTTCCGGTGCACGCTCCTCCGGCTGTCGCGCTCGACGAGGTGACGAAGGGATAGGTTCCATGATCGACGTCGAGCATGGTGCCTTGTGCTCCTTCAAACAGGATCTTCTTACCCTGCCGGATCGCGTTATTCAGCAGGTGCACCGTGTCGCATACGTACGGCTTCAACTTGGCGGCGTATTCCCGATACTGGGCCAGGATGCTTTCGAAATCGATGGACTCGGCCACATGGAAGGCAGTGGCAAGGGTGGTCTTGTCCGCGCTGAGGTTGCCGTAGCTTTGCTCGAAGCCGCCGTTCACCAGTTCCGAGATCCGGATGCCGCGCCGCCCGATCTTGTCCTCATAGCACGGGCCAATACCGCGCGATGTGGTGCCGATGGCGACGCGATCGCTGCGATTCTCCGAGACTTTCTCCACCATGCGGTGGAATGGAAAAATAACATGCGCGCGATTGGAAATCGCGAGTTGCCCGCGAACGTCAATCCCTGCCTGTCTCAGCATTTCGATCTCGTCAAGCAGGGCAGCGGGGTCGATCACGACGCCGTTCCCGATCACAGCAAGCACGCCGGGCCGGAGAATGCCGCTCGGAATCAGCTTTAGAACATACTTTGTTTCATTGACATAAACGGTGTGTCCGGCGTTGTGTCCGCCTTGATAGCGGGCGACGATATCGAACTTTTCACTGAAAAGGTCGACTACCTTACCTTTGCCTTCGTCGCCCCACTGCGCGCCGAGAACAATCAAATTGTGCATCAAATGTTTGTAACCCCGGCTATTTTAGCGCACGGACGATTTCAAACCCGTGTGCTACCCTCGGTTTTTATGCGGTTGGCGGAAGTGTACCTGGGCATGGGGCCGGAGTCGTTTCGTGAGCTTCTCGGATCGATCTCGATTGGAAAACTGAAAACGTTTCAGATGTTTGAGCGCATCAAGCTCCGGCTGCATCTGAACAAACTGAATTCCGAAACACTTCGCCGGTCGGCCATTCGTCTGTGGCCGCGCCTGGAAGACGGCGATGACGAGCTGGCTCAGGAGTTGGCGCAGGCGATCCTCATTTCCCACATGGGTATGATCATGGCCGTCCTCGACGAGCTGGGAATTCCCCACCAGGAAGGTTTCTTCGACAAGGATCTCGAGGCCGCAAAGTATTTCACCGGCGGCTGGCAGGACCGGGTTTATGAAAAGTTCAAGGGGCAGTTCCCGGACAAGCCGCTGTTGTTCTACATAAACCACCTTGCGGTTGAACTCGATAAGCCGGAAGCCGTCTACGTACCGGCGGCATAAGCAATGGAACAACTCGTAGCGGCCCTGGAAGAGGGCGTAGCGCGTCTTGAAGGCGCGGACACTTTAGATTCTCTCCAAACTCTCCGGGTGGAGCTGCTTGGCCGGAAGGGCTTGTTGGCCGAAGCCGGGCAATCGATGAAGAATCTTCCCGCGGACCGGCGAGCGGCTGCGGGAAAACAATTGAACGCGGTCAAACAGCGTTTGGAATCCGCTTACGAGTCCAAGAAAACTGCGTTTCAATCCAAACTCCGCGCACAAAAGCTGGATTCGGAATGGCTCGATCTCACGGCGCCGGCGCTTGGCGTGAAGCCGGGAACGCTTCATCCGATCACGCAGATCGAAAGCGAGATCGAAGAGTTGTTCGTTTCGATGGGATTCGCCGTGCTGGACGGCCCTGAAGTAGAGACAGAGTGGAATAACTTCGATGCCCTGAATATCCCGCCGGCTCATCCCGCGCGCGATATGCAGGATACGTTCTGGCTGGACGACGGCCACCTGCTGCGCACACACACTTCGCCAGTACAGGTGAGGGGTATGAAAGCCCTGCCGCTGCCGCTGCGTATGATCGCGCCAGGCCGGGTTTTCCGCAATGAAGAGGTGGACGCCAGCCACGAGCATACGTTCTACCAGCTTGAAGGCATGATGATCGACCGCAATGTTTCCGTAGCCAATCTGATCTACTTCATGAAGACGCTGCTGGCTCGTATCTTCCGCCGCGACGATGTCACAGTGCGTTTGCGGCCCGGCTACTTTCCGTTTGTCGAGCCCGGTTTCGAGCTGGACATTCAATGCATGGTTTGCGGCGGCAAGGGCTGTCCGGTTTGCAAACAATCCGGGTGGGTGGAATTGCTGCCCTGTGGTCTGGTGCATCCCAATGTGTTGCGCTTCGGCGGCATCAATCCCGAGGAGTGGGGTGGATTCGCATTCGGCCTGGGCTTAACGCGACTGGTGATGATGCGTTACGGCATCGACGACATACGCTGGATCAACTCCGGCGATCTTCGTTTTTTGAGGCAGTTCTGACGCCATGAAGTTCTCTTACCGTTGGTTGGCGGAGCTTGTGCCCGGGCTCGAAGCGGACGCATTGGCAGTCGGCCGCGAGATCACAATGAAGACGGCCGAATGCGATGGAGTCGAGCGGCATGGCGGCGATTTCGTCATCGAGATTGACAATAAATCGCTGACTCACAGGCCGGACCTGTGGGGCCACTTCGGGATGGCTCGCGAGGTGGCGGCGCATTTCGGGCTGACTGTGAAGGACGCGGTGAATTTTGACGTCCTCCCCCAAGGCCCGTCTCCTGTGACGGTGAAGATCGAGAATTTCGATCTGTGCCCGCGCTTCAGCGCGGTGATGTTCGAGAACGTTACGGTGGCGCCGTCGCCCAAGTGGCTGCAGGACCGCCTGGAGGCGATCGGCTTGAATCCGATCAACAACCTCGTCGACATTACCAACTGCGTAATGGCGGAGCTGCCGCAGCCGATGCACGCATTCGACGCGGACAAGGTTCGCGATCATACTTTGATCGCGCGGCCGGCCAAAGCGGGAGAGCGGCTCACGGCGCTCAATGATCAGACCTATGATCTCGATCCATCGATGATCGTAGTTGCCGGGCTGGACGGGCCGCTGGGAATTGCCGGCGTGATCGGCGGTCATGCCTCGATGATCGGGTTGGAGACCAGGCGCGTCATCTTCGAGTCTGCCAATTGGCATCCGGTGTCCGTCCGGAAGACTTCCGCCGCTCTGAGATTGCGCACGGATGCGTCGATGAGATATGAGAAGGCGCTCGACCCGGAGAACTGCGGAAGGGGAATCGCGCGCGCAATTCAGCTGATGGCCATCTGCTGC
>CAYTVP010000144.1:0-10583 GCA_964441675.1 uncultured Solibacteraceae bacterium
GTGAAAACCCTGGTCATCGCCGGGGCCGGGAGCTGGGGCACGGCTCTCAGCATCGTGCTCGCACCACGGTTCGACGTTGTACGGCTGCTGACACATGAAATCGATGTAGCGAGCACCATGCGCTCGCTGCGCGAGAATCTTGTCTTCCTGCCAGGATTCCGGTTGCCGGACAATGTCGATCCTGTTACCGGCACCGATGCAATTGAAGCGGATCTTCTTCTTGGCGTAATGCCATCCCAGTATGCGCGTGAAGTGTATACGCGGCTCGAGCTTCGCCCGGGGACGCCGATCGTTAGCGCGACAAAAGGATTGGAGCGCAACTCGCTGCTGCGGATGAGCGAGATCATTCGTCAGGTGAAGCCGGAGAATCCGGCAGCGGTGATCAGCGGCCCGACATTTGCCCGCGAAATAGCCCGCGGCGACCCGGCTGCAATGGTAATCGCGGCCGAAGATCCCGCGCTCAGCCTGGCGATTCAGAAGGCATTTAGCGGCCCGAATCTCCGCCTCTATACGAACAAAGACGTAACGGGTGTGGAGCTGGCCGCGTCGCTAAAAAATGTAATCGCTATTGGCGCGGGCGTGGTCAAGGGCCTGGGGTTGGGCACCAACACTCTGGCGGCATTGGTCACGCGCGGCCTGGCGGAGATCACCCGGCTGGTAGTCGCCGCCGGGGGCGAAGAAAGGACGTTGGCCGGGCTAGCGGGGTTGGGCGACCTTGTCTTGACATGTATGGGAGATTTATCTCGAAACCGTCGGGTGGGCGTGGATCTTGCGGGAGGGTCCAGTGTTAGCAGCATCGTAAGCGCGTCGCGCATGGTTGCCGAGGGAATCGAAACGACTCACGCAGCGCGCCAGTTGGCGGCCCGTCTGGAGATTGAGATGCCGATCACCGAAGAGTTGGGTCTGCTGCTCGATGGCAAGAAATCGGCCCCCGAAGCAGTCCGCGATCTGATGGAACGCAGCTTAAAGAGTGAGTGATGTCTCCGAAACCTTCTTTGGGTTCCGGTGTTTCTAGAGGCATGACCGGCGTTGCCGCGATGGAGCCCGATGCGCAGTTGATGGTGCGGCTCCGGGCTGGGGAGACGGGCTGTTTTGATCTGTTGCTCGATCGTCACAGGAAGGGGCTGGTTCATTTCATTTACCGGATGGTCGGCAGCCAGGGCGTCGCCGAAGAACTGGCTCAAGAGGTGTTTCTCCGCGTTTACAGGGCCCGGCAAACCTACGAGCCGACAGCTAAATTCACAACCTGGCTCTACCGTATTGCCACGCATCTGACTCTGAACTGGCTCCGCTCCCACGGCCGTGAAAAGCATCAGGAATATCTCGATCGCGCGGCAGCCGGCCGGACAAATGCCGTCAAGCTGCGCGATCCATCACCAACCGCGGAGCAGACCATGGTGAGAGAATCGACCTACGCCGAGATCCGCCGCGCGATTGAAACGCTGCCGGACAACCAGCGCGCTGCGGTGGTGATGCACAAGTACCACGGCATGGAGTACGCGTTGATCGCGAAAGCGCTCAACTGCACCGATTCCGCTGTAAAATCGTTGTTATTCCGAGCGTACGAGACTCTACGCTCGCGCTTGGCACACATGGCTTGAAGAGGCGCTTGATAAGGGCGATGGACTTGAGGTTTGACGCGATGCTTTCGAATGTCAGCTGCCCGATTGCGAATCGCAAGCAGGAGATGCTGATCGACTATGCTGCCCAACGGCTGAACGAGCGCGAGACGCAGCGGGTTACCGAGCACGCTGCCCAGTGCCCGGAGTGCCAGACGTTCCTGGCCGGGCAGGCAGAAGTCTGGTCGGCGCTCGATGCATTGGAAGCTCCCGTGCTATCGGACGACTTCAACCGTCGCCTGTACGCCCGTATCGCCCAGGAAAAACAAGACTGGTGGTGGTCGCGGGCCTGGCGGCGCGTGTTTTTTTCCGGACCTCGTCGAACATGGCGCCCGGCCGCGGTTTCGGCTCTCTGCGCCGTCCTGGCGGTCGCAGCAATCTACATATCAGATTCTCCGCAAACGTCCCCCGCGCGTCCCGCTCCCGGCGCTGCCGAGCGAATGATGCGCGAATATTACGAAGCTGACGCGATGGAGGCGGTGCTGGACGATCTCGAGATGTTGCAGGTTCTTTCCTCGGCAGGTTCTGCCCTTTAAAACATGGCTGCGGCGCGCGTCATCATCTTGTTGTCCGCAATAGCGCTGGCGTCACACGGCCAATGGAGACAACGCCCGTCCAAGCACGCGGAGCCCTGGGGCGGCACGGCTGTTATCGAGCATTTCAATCGGATGCCCCCCGCGCAAAGGGAGCGCTTTCTCAATCAGCTTAGCCCTGCCCGGCGAAAGGTCCTCGAAGACCGCATTGACCGCTTCAATCAGATTCCGCCGGCGCAGCGCGAAAAATTGCGCGAAGAGTATGAGCGGTTCCGGCAATTGCCGCCGGAACAGCAGGAAGAAACGCGCCGCGCGTTTCGCGAGTTCAGCCAGTTACCTAAGGATCAGCGCAAGAAGCTACGTACGGAAATGGATGCCTGGCGCAAGATGACACAGGAAGAAAAACAGGAGCGGAAAGAAAGTAAGGAATTTCGCGAGAAATTCGACGGCCCGGAGCGAAAAATCTTACGTGATATGGAGCACGCGGTTCCACCTCCTGAAGAAGATTAATTCTTATCAACCCTCAACCTTAACCGTGAATGTTTCCCTTGAAGTCGGCGCGGTGACGGAAACGATTGAGGTAACGATCTCGCCGAGGCGGTGCAGACGTCGACTTCGGGCGACATCGGGAATATTTTCAACGATTGCGTGATACGCGATCTGCCCATTGTGGGAACTCGGGGACGTAATCCCCTCGAACCTGGCGAGGTCACACGTTCCGGAAGCAACGAGGGCATGGATCCGGTTGTGGTTCTATTGGGCGTTAAGATCAACTTTTAACCATGCCTTTAGAATCCGAAGCGCCGGCGACGGTGCGCGACCTCGCAGGCGCCCGAGAGCCCGACGAATGGGATTTGCGCGTACAGCTGGCTGCCGCGTACCGCATCATCGACATGATGGGGTGGTCGGAGCTGATTTGGACGCACACCACCGCTCGTGTCCCCGGCGAGGCGCACCACTTCCTGATCAATCCCTACGGGTTGCGATTCGACGAAGTCCGCGCATCCAACCTGGTAAAGGTGGATCTCGACGGCAACATCATCGGGAATCGTGAACAGGAGATCAACCCCGCGGGCTTCGTGATACATAGCGCCATACACATGATGCGGCCGGACGTTCGGTGCATCATGCATACACATACGGTGGCCGGCATGGCGATCGCGGCAATTGAAGATGGGCTGCTGCCAATCAGCATGTATGCGCTCGGCTATTATGAACGCGTCGCGTACCACGATTTCGAAGGTCCCAGCCTGGAGCCGGACGAGCGAAAGCGCCTCGCAGACAACCTGGGTGACAAGAACGTACTGATTCTCCGCAATCATGGACTGCTGACTTGCGGCGAGACTGTCGCTCAGGCCTTTGTTCGCATGTACCGGCTGGAGCGGGCGTGCCAGGTGCAGCTCGCAGCACAGAGCACCGGATCGAAACTGGTCACCCCGCCGCGCCATGTCTGCGAGATCAGCGGCGAGCGAAGCGACGACTTCCTGGCCGTCGAGGGAGACAAGGGTTACAGCCGGAACCCCAACCCCGAGTTTGCAGCGCTTGTCCGGTTGTTGGACCAGCGCGATCCGTCATATCGCACCTGACCGTCGCCTCGCCGGCCCAGTTTCCACGGCGGGCATATCGGAGAAAGATACACTTGACTGCCCCGCGTACTGGCGACAATTGCTGAATCTCGTCCGATTGCGGGTTTCTCTCCCTGTGAGATCGACCATCGTAAGCTCTGATGAGCGCGGCAGGAGGAAACTGGAGCCACCAATCGAGATCTGTTCATATTCAGTGAGCACCCTCGACGACAGGAGTTGCAGGCCTAAAGGGGTATCGTCCACGACGATGTTCAGGCGCAGCAACTCATGGCTGCCGGCGTCAGCGGTGAACATGCCGTGGAAGCCAACCACAGCCTCGTTTTCCGCCACAAGGAGTGCATAGCCGCTCGACATCTGTGGAACACGGTACGTGTACGTGACCACACACGCCGGCCGTTCTCCTGAGCGTCGCCTGCAAACTCAAACGTGGTGCCGTCGCGAGCTGAATCTCTCACGGTGAAAAAACTCCGTATGATGGGTCGGGCTAGAGACGAAGCATCCATATGAGCACGGACGCAACGCCAATGTTCACGGCGGCAGCTATTACGGCATCAGAAGTGGACCAAGCTGTTGCGGTAATCTGCTTGGCCTTCAGCTCCGATCCGGCAGCGCGCTGGACATACCCCGATCCGCAAGCGTACGTCAGCTCTTTCCCGAGAATCGTGCGGGCTTTCGGAGGAAAGGCTTTTGAGCACGGTACCGGTCACCAGGTGAGCGGATTTCGAGGGGCTGCGCTCTGGCTTCCGCCCGGCGTTTACCCAGACCAAGAGGCGCTTGGGGCCATAATGCAGGAGAGCCTTGCCGCGGCTCGGCTTGAGGAAGTGTCCGGCGTCTTCGAGCGCATGGGTAATTATCATCCGGCCGAGCCCCACTGGTATCTGCCGATGATTGGCGTAGATCCGGTCCACCAGGGCTCCGGCTATGGCTCAGCTCTCCTACGGCACGCGTTGTTGCAGTGTGACAAAGATCACGTGGCCGCTTACCTCGAGTCGTCGAATCCGGCCAACTTGCCTTTGTATGAGCGCCACGGCTTCGTTGTGCTCGGCACAATTCAAGTGGGGTCCTCACCACCGATCTTTCCAATGCTCCGCGCGGCTCGATGAAGCCACGCTGACGCGAGCCTGTATCTGGAAACCGGATGGCAAGGCCGCAGCGGCACAAGTCCTTACAATAAAGAGATCCCATGACGCCGTATCTACGCTGCACGCAGACTGTCTGCCTTCAAAAGTTTGCTGTTACCGAAGTCATTTACCAATGCACGCGCTGCGGCGGGCTGCTCGAAACGATCTACGAAGGCGACCCCGGCAATCCGCGGGATCTGAAACAGATCTGGCGCGAACGGCGAATGTCTAACGCTCCAATCGATCAGAGCGGAGTCTGGCGATTTCGCGAGGCGTTTCCTTTTCTCGATAGCGCGTCGCACATCACTACGCTGCGCGAAGGCTCGACACCCTTGCTCGACAGTCTGCACGCGGCCGGCTATGCGGGGCTCGCCGGTCTGACATTCAAGCACCAGGGGTTTAATCCGACCGGATCATTTAAGGACAACGGCATGACTGCCGGCGTGTCGCAAGCGCGACGCCTAGGCATGAAACGTGTGGCATGCGTTTCTACGGGCAACACATCCGCATCAATGGCAGCGTATGCCAGCAGCGCAGGCCTGGAGCCGATCATCTTCATTCCGAATGGCAACATTGCCTTCGGCAAGCTGGGACAGGCGCTCGACTACGGAGCTCGCACTCTTCAAGTCGAAGCCAACTTCGACCAGATCCTGGCTCTCATTCGCGTTCTTGCCGAGCGGCTGGGTATCTACCTGCTGAATTCCATTAATCCATTCCGAATCGAAGGACAGAAGGCCATCGTCATCGAGATGCTGGACCAGCTTGATTGGAACGTCCCTGACTGGATCGTTGTGCCCGGAGGCAACCTTGGCAATGTATCCGCATTCGGTAAAGCCTTACACGAGTTGAGGGAGTGGGGCTTTATCGATCGGCAGCCAAGGCTAGCCGTCGTCCAGGCGGCGGGCGCACGGCCGTTCTACGAGTACATGCGTGCCCCGACGGAAACGTTCGTCGACAACACCCACCCGGAAACACTTGCCACTGCCATTAAGATCGGCGCGCCGGTGTCGTGGCCTAAAGCCGAACGCGAGATTCGGCGAACGGACGGCGTCGTTGAGTTCGCTACCGAGCAGGAGATCGCCGACGCAAAGGCGGTAGTCGGAGCGGCAGGAATCGGCTGCGAGCCAGCTTCGGCAGCTACTCTAGCAGGCGCGAAAAAGCTGGTGGAACAGGGAGTGATCGGGCGGGAAGAGAAAGTTGTAGCGGTACTTACAGGGAATGTACTGAAAGATCCCGATTACATATACCGCTACCACACAGATCAACTTATTGCGCCGGATGGTTCGAAGGTCCGCCCAACGTATGGCAATCGCCCTACTGTTGTGGCAAACGATGCCGACGCGATCAGCCGCTTACTACGCAGTGAAGTTATTGTCTAGCGCTGGGTTAATAGCGAGGACCGCGATCGCGACGTGGGCCTCGATCACCTCCACCACCACCTTGCGCCATCGGGCGAGCCTCATTTACTACAAGAGACCTGCCCATCAGGTCGCGGCCATTGCAGGCATTGATGACTTGTGTTCCGGCAGCGGCATCGCGGATTTCGGCGAACCCGAACCCACGAGACTTCCCGGAGAACTTGTCGCGCATTACCTGAATATTGTCGGCCGTAACCCCTGCCGTGGCGAACAATGCCTGAATATCCTCTTCCGTCGCTCCGAACGGCAAATTTCCTATAAATAGCCTCAAGAGACTACCTCAACTTTCTGCAGGAGACTCGATCTCCAGCCCACGCGAACCTGGAAAGACCGAGCCCTCCGGGTAGGAAAGCATACGCTCCAGACACGTCCGGTCAAGTATGCCACAGAGGAAATCTGTTGGCTAGGGGTTCTTTTACTCCATTAACGTTGATTAACGTGGGGTTATCAGGCCGCCCAGCTTATCCGTCTCCGACGCTGCAGTTCGCGGAAAACGCGTGGAGTAAGCTTCCAAGTACTTTAGGCCGGCTCCTGTATTATGGATCACAATTCGATAGTCTTGCCGAAGCATCTTGCGGTCAATTAGTTCCCTTAGTGCGGCAAAGCACGCCGCCCCCTCCGGAGCCGGAAACACTCCTTCTTCCGCCGCCAGTTCCGATCCGGCATCAAGGCTCTTCTCATCACTGACCGCAATCGCCGCTCCGGCCGAGCGGCGCAAAATATCGAGGATCATCCGGTCGGCGAACGGCTTGGGTACTCGCAGCCCGGTCGCCGCTGTGCGCGCATCCGGCCAGAATTCGCAATGATCGGCTCCGGCATTCCACGCGCGAACCACGGGCTGGCATCCCTCCGCTTGAACGCTAATAATTTTCGGCCGCTGCGGGCCAATCCATCCGAGTGCCTCCATTTCGTCAAAGGCCTTCCAAGCGCCGATCAGCGCTTCGCCGCCGCCGGTCGGAAACAGAATCGCATCAGGGAGCTTCCATCGAAACTGTTCCGCTAGCTCATAGCCAATTGTTTTATTCCCTTCCGTTCTGTATGGTTCCTTCATCGTCGATAGATCGAACCAGCCGTGCGCCTTGACACCTTCCTGTACGCGCATCGCGCAGTCGCTGATCAATCCCTCCACTAGCTCGACCTTCGCCCCGAAGGCCATGCATTCAATAAAGTTGGCCTGCGGCACATCGGACGGCATGAAAATGCAAGTTTCGATCCCGGCCGCGGCGGCGTAAGCGGCAGCTGCGCTGGCCGCATTGCCCGCTGAAGGAAGCGCCAGTGTTTTGATGCCAAGTTCCTTGGCCATGGAAACCGCGGTGGACATTCCGCGCGATTTAAACGAAGCCGTGGGATTCGTAGCATCGTCTTTCACCCACAGGTCGGAGCATCCCATCCGGGCGCCCAGCCGCGGCAGCGGTAGAAGCGGCGTCATGCCTTCACCAAGCGAAACGATATTAGCGGGGTCGCGTACCGGAAGCACGGGCGCATACCGCCACATCGAATTGGGACCCGAAGCAATCCAATCCCGGCTCCAGCTTTGGCGCACAGCCACAAGATCATAGCGCGCCAGTAATGGAAATCCGGCACGAGAGATATTCCACACTTTTCCGGCTTCGTATCGTTCTCCGGTATCGCTGCATTCGAGGTGGGTCAACGTAGTCATGACAAACCTGCATGATAACGATCCGGGAACTTAGCCTGGGATCGCGGTGTCATAGTTCGGTAACCCGATCTTTGTGCGTGAGGAGGTTTATCGAATGAGCATGTTCGCCATCCTGGAGACCCCTCTTCAGGACCTTCGATATACGCTGCGGACGATTCGTCAGAAGCCGGCATTTGCAATCACGGCGATTGCGATGCTCGCGGTTGGGATCGGCGCAAACACCGCGATGTTTACTATCGTCCGAGCCGTGCTGCTGAAACCGCTTGAATACCGCGATCCGGACCAGTTGGTTCACATGACGCTCGAAAATCCGCGGAACGTTCCGATCACTCGCGGTATACCATTCACAATGCCGCGCGTGGAGCAAACACGCGCCGCGGTGCGATCGTTCAGCTCTGTCGGTTCCTACCTTCGGGTTCCGGAAGCGATAACACTCTCCGGCAGCGGTGAACCTGAGTCGGTGCAAGGTGCGCGAGTGTCGGCTAACTTTCTGGAAGTTTTGGGAGCGAAGGCACCGATGTTGGGACGCAGCTTTCTTCCGGATGAAGACGCGCCAGGATCGCCTTCGGTAGCGTTGCTCAGCGCCGATCTCTGGCGACGCCGTTTCGATGCAAGTCCGAACGTCGTTGGACAGAAAATCACGCTCGATACACGATCATACACAGTGGTCGGCGTGATGCCCGATGGATTCGCGTTCCCCTTCGCCGGTCTCGATCTTTGGGTTTCGAAACCAATCGAGCAGTTCTTACTCCCTTCGCGATTTTGGCAGCATGTCACCACCCAGGTCGTGTTTGCACGCCTGAATCCGGGAGTAAGCCTGGACCAGGCACGTGCGGAGATGGCCGTGGTCAATCAGCAATACATCAAGGCCGCACCAGAGCGCGCCGACGCTCAGCCAGACACGGTGGTCCGTATTGATATGCTGCAGGACCGCATCGTCTCGAACGTACGGCCGATGCTGTGGATTCTTCTCGGTGCAGTGAGTGTCGTACTGATCGTCGCGTGTGCGAATCTCGCCAGCCTGCTGATGGCGCGCGCGAGCTCTCGTTCCCGAGAGTTTGCTGTTCGTGCAGCCCTCGGCGCCAGCCGCTTGCGCCTGGCGGCGCAGATGTTGACCGAAAGCTGCTTTCTGTCAGTCGTCGGTGGAGGGCTAGGGGTGTTGCTCGCTTATTGGATTCTGCGAACCATTCCGGCGGTTACTCCGCTGCCGCTACCTCGCGCGGAGGAAATCAAGATGGACGCCGCTGTTCTCGGATTCACAAGCATGCTCTGTCTTGTCACTGGCATCTTATTTGGATTGATTCCGGCAGCGCAGGGCTCACGAGTGAATCTCGCCGGCTTTCTTCGGGAGGCCGGGGCGGCGGCGGGACGCGGTTCCTCACGGCTTCGCTCCTTCTTCGGAGTTACTCCGCGCGCCGTTCTTGTGGTGACGCAAGTTGCCTTATCAATCGTCTTGCTGGTCGGAGCGGCGTTGCTCCTGCAAAGTTTTCAAAAACTGCGCATGGTCGATCCAGGCTTTGATCCGAAGAACTTACTCACGGCAAAGCTCTCGCTTCCACCGGCTCGCTACGATACCCCAGAGAAACGTGCGCGGTTCTTCAATGATCTTGAGCCACGATTAGCTTCCATTCCCGGAGTGCAAAACGCCGGCATTGCCAGATCGATTCCTACAACGCAATGGTTCTGGACCAACGTCGCCGTCGAGGGGCAGCCAGAGCTTGAATCTCGCGAGCAACCGCGAGCACAGTTTCAAAGCGTGACACCGGGATATTTCGAGGCAATGAAGATTCCGTTGCGTCGTGGACGGCTGTTTACGGCGCGGGACAATGCCCCCGGCGCTCCACCGGCCTACATCGTGAACGAAACGTTCGCGCGGCAATTTTGGCCCAATTATCCAGAAGGGCTGAATCCTGTCGGCCAGCATATGGGTGATGGCGCGAACAAGATCATCGCCGCCGAAATCGTAGGGATCGTGGGCGACATTCGCGAAGGCGGAATTGTGCGACGGCCAACGCCTGAGTTCTATATCTCGGGTGGCTTCCACGCTCCGCAGATCGCCTACCTGGTGGTTCGAACTTCGATCGACCCTACGCAGATGGTAAACGCCATCCGAGCCGAAGTTCGAGCTATCGACCCGGATCAGCCGCTCGCCGATATCCGAATGATGAGCGACATCTTGGACAAGAGCATGGGGCACCGGCGCTTATCGATGATGCTACTGACAACGTTCGCGGCGTTCGCGTTGGCCCTGGCGTTGATCGGGCTCTACGGATCGCTGGCTTACTCGGTCGCGCAACGCACGCAGGAACTCGGCATTCGGCGTGCGCTCGGCGCGGAGACCGGCAATCTCCTGCGGCTGATCCTGTCCGAAGCTGCTTCTTTAACTGGTCTCGGCGTCATCCTTGGCTGTGCCGCAGCCCTCGGCCTCACGCGCGTAATGAAGTCTTTGCTCTTTGGGATTCAAGCCACAGACGCCCAGACCTTTATCGCCGTGGCGCTGCTGTTTATCGTTACTGCGACAGCCGCCAGCCTGATTCCCGCCTGGAGAGCCACACGGGTCGATCCGATGATCGTTCTCCGTGCGGCGTAAATAACGATGAAGCTGTTCCATCCTGCGCCCCGGCCAGCCGCATTGATTACGAAGCT
>CAYTVP010000145.1:0-10551 GCA_964441675.1 uncultured Solibacteraceae bacterium
GGGCGGAGCCGCGGCAGGCATCACGATTCAGGCTAACTTCATTTTGGTCCGGTTTTCACCAACTGGCACCCCTCCAGTACAAAACGGGAAGGTAAGACCCGAATGCTACATTAGTCATTTATGGCCTATGACGTGGTTGTCATCGGCAGCGGACCAGGGGGATATTCTGCAGCCGTTCGCGCCGGGCAATATGGACTTAAGACAGCAATTATTGAAAAAGACCCGAAGCTGGGCGGAACCTGCCTCCATGTAGGCTGCATTCCGACTAAGGCACTTCTACACTCTGCAGGAGTCTGGGAGTACTTTCTTCATTCCGACAAAGAGGGGATCCGCTGTGAGAATCCACAGCTTGACTATCCCTTCGTTGTCCAACGGAAACAAGGCATTGTCGACAAGCACGCCAAGGGCGTCGAGATGCTGATGAAGAAAAACAAAGTCGATGTTATTAAAGGCTTTGGCAAGCTGGCCGGGGAAGGCCGCATCGAGGTTCGTTCTCCGGAAGGCAATCAATTTGTCGAAACGAAGAACGTTATCCTTGCCACCGGTTCGGAAGCCCGGATGTTACCGGGACTGCAGCCCGACCCGGAAAAGATTCTGACCAATGTCGAGATTCTCAGCCTGACGAAAATTCCGAAATCGCTGGCAATTATCGGCGCGGGCGCCGTTGGGGTTGAGTTTGCTTCTATCTTCCGCCGCCTGGGGACGGAAGTCATCGTCATGGAGATGCTGCCGCGGCTCGTTCCCGTCGAAGACGAGGACGTTTCGAAAGAGCTCGAACGTCATTTCAAGAAGATTGGAATTCGCATCGAGACCGGCGCGCGGGTCGAGGGTATTCAGCCGACTGGTTCCGGCGTGAAGTTCCGGATCACCACCGCGGGAGGAAAGACGGAAGACCTCGAGTACGAGAAGCTGCTGGTAGCCGTCGGCCGCAAACCGAACACCGAAAATGTCGGTATTGAAGGAACGGGCATTCAGGTGGACCGGGGCTTTATTAAGACCGATCCGTGGCAGCAGACCGGCGAACCGAACGTCTACGCAATCGGCGATATTGTCGCCGGGACGCCGCAGCTTGCGCACGTGGCGACGGCAGAGGGAATGGTTGCCGTAGCTCACATGGCCGGCAAGCCGGTAACGCCGATCAATCGCAATCGGATTCCTGGCGCCACCTATACTGAACCGGGGATCGGTAGCGTAGGACTTACCGAACGCCTGGCGCGCGAGCAAGGCTTTAAGGTAAAGGTCGGGAAATTCCCGTTCGTTGCCAACAGCAAAGCGACAATCGAGGGCCATCACGAAGGGTTTGTCAAAGTAGTGGCGGATGAGCAGTTCGGTGAAATTCTGGGTGTTCACATCATCGGGCACAACGGATACGAGCTGATTTCCGAAGCCGTGGCTGCCATGGAAGCCGAAGCAACCATCGACACGATGATCCACACGATCCATGCCCATCCGACGCTCTACGAGGCAGTGGGTGAAGCATTCAACGCTGTTTACGGGCAGGCGATCAACTTTTAGCGAATGCGAATTGCGGAAGTCCATGATCTCGGTTTGATGCGCTGGCGGGCCGCCAACGACCTGCAGCGCAGCCTCGTGGACAAACGGAAGCGCGGCGAAATTCTCGATCAGCTTCTTCTGGTGGAGCATCCTCACGTCATCACGCTCGGGCGAAACGCTCATCCTGAAAATGTATTGACAGGCCAGGCGGCACTAGACGAACTGGGGATCGATATCGAGGAGACCAATCGCGGCGGCGATGTCACCTATCACGGCCCCGGGCAGATCGTTGGCTATCCCATCCTCGATTTGAACGAGTGGAAGCGGGATGTCCACGTCTACGTGCGCGCTGTCGAAGAAGTAATTATCCGGGCAATCGCGGATTTCGGAGTCAACGGCGAACGATCCGGTATCAATAGCGGCGTTTGGGTTGGAGATGCCAAGGTGTGCGCCGTTGGCATCCATATCAGCCGGTGGATTACCTGCCATGGCTTTGCACTGAATCTTGATACCAACCTGGACTATTTTCGCCACATCGTTCCGTGCGGACTGACACAGCCTGTTACGTCGTTGCGTCTGCTCGGAGTTCGTGCGGACCGGGCGGCTGTTCAAGAGGCGATCGCCAGGCACTTTGGTGAAGTTTTCGGTTACGGGCTCCTGAGGCCAGTATCATTAGCGGAGAGAATCTCATGACTGACGTTGTAATGCCCCAAATGGGCGAAAGCATTGTTGAAGGCACTCTGACGAAGTGGCTGAAAAAGCCTGGTGACCGCGTAGAACGCGATGAGCCCCTTTTTGAGATATCCACAGATAAGGTGGACACTGAAATTCCGTCGCCAACGGCAGGAGTGCTGAAGGAAGTCCTGGTGAATGAGGGCGATACGGTGGCGATCAAAACGATTGTCGCCAAGATCGATGAAGGCGGTTCGAGCAATGGTGCTGCGGCGCCAGCCGCGGAAGCGCCCAAGGCGGAATCTGCGCCACCCCCGCCACCGGCACAACCCGCCGCTGCGGCGCCGCAAGAGCCACCCGCTCCGCCACAACAGCCTCCACCTCCGGCTCAGCCGCAACAAGCAGCACCTCCGGCACAGGAAGCTCCACAACAGCAGGCACCGCCGCCGGCACCCGCGCCCGAAGCCGCCGAAGGCGACGAGATCAACGGACCGCTATCGCCGCTGGTTCGTAAGATGGCGCGCGAGTACAACATTGACCTCTCGGCCGTCCGCGGTACGGGCGCCGGAGGGCGAATCACCAAGCAGGATCTCGAAGCGTACATGGCCGCGCAGGGTGCTCGCACGATGGCTGCACCATCGGCGCCCTCGGCACCGCCACCGCCGCGACAGCCGGCGCCTGCCGCCGCCCAAAAACAGGAAGCTGCCCCGCCGCGTCCGGCCGCTCCGAAGGAACGCGTCGAGCCGCTGTCCATCATGCGGCAGAAGATCGCCGAGCACATGGTGATGTCCAAGCGGACATCGGCTCACGTCACGACTGTTCACCGCGTGGACATGCACAAGATTGCCAAGATCCGCGATCGTGCCAAGAACGAGTTCAAGGAACGTTACGGCTTCGGACTGACGTTTCTTCCGTTTGTCACCAGTGCCGCCGCCGACGCGTTGCGCACCTTCCCGATCGTCAATTCGTCGCTCGAAGGAAACAACATCCTCTATCACGGCGACATCAATATCGGAATCGCAGTAGCGCTCGACGGTGGGTTGATCGTTCCGGTAATCAAGAATGCCGACGAGAAGAACGTTACCGGCCTGCAGCGATCGATCGCAGATTTGGCTGCCCGCGCGCGATCGAAGCAGCTAAAGCCTGACGATGTAAGCGGCGGGACGTTCTCCATCACCAACTTCGGCAGCTTTGGAAGCTTGTTCGCGACGCCGGTGATCAATCAGCCGCAAGTTGCCATCCTCGGTCTTGGTGCTGTGACCAAGGAAGCGGTCGTGCTCGATAATGACGCCATTGCCGTCCGCTCCATGATGTACCTGGCTCTTACGTTCGATCATCGCCTGATCGACGGGGCGCTGGCGGACCAATTCTGTCAGAAGGTGAAAGAAGTTCTCGAAAACTGGTCCGATCCGGTACTTTAAACTGGACCGGCTTGCCGGCGGATTCGCTTGCGCGCGTTGGGCTATCCGCCGGCACGGATTGCTTGTAGAGCATCTTCCGTTGACGCATGAAAGGGCATTAGCGTATCCACTGACGTGACCCGGAAGATCTCTCGAATTGCGCCTTTCGCTCCGGCTACTCGTAACGGAGAACCGTGTTCACAAGCTTTTCCGTTGCAGAACGCCAGAATGCCGACGCCGGTGGAGTCGATGTGCTCGAGATCGGCAAGATCGACAACCATCGCCCGTGGCGACTCATCCAGCAGTTCCACGATTTCCGATTCGACCAGCTCGCTATCCTTGCCGATCACAAGATCGCCGGCCATCTTTACGATGACCGAGCCATCCCATTCCTTCCGCGTCTCTACATGTAAGGACATGCAGTCCCCTCAAGATCTAACCATAAGACAGCCGTGGAAGATGTTAAATATTGCGGCAGTCTTTGTAACTTTTTGTTGTCTTTCATCAACCGGACAGCCGCTTCCCCAGACAGTTGAGTCATTTGAGAAGGTCTGGAACACCGTCGAAGAACGGCATTGGGATCCGAAGCACCTGGAACGCCTGCCGAACGGCAAGAGCTGGACGCAGATTCACGAGCAGTATCGCCGCTTGATTGAGAATACAAAGACGGATCGCGAGGCGCGCTCCCTGATTCATCGGATGCTGGGGTTGCTGGGTCAATCGCACTATGCGGTATTGTCCGGCGGCACCAATGACGACCTGACGCCGGTGAACGGCGGCTTAGGCACAATCGGAATCGACCCGATGCTGGTCGAAGGCAAAATGCTGGTGCGCCGCGTAGATACCGGGAGCCCGGCCGCCGCTCAAAAGATTGGCCTCGGCTGGGAGATTCGAGAGATCGACGGATTCGATGTTCAGGGTGCCGTCGCGCGCATCACTGCACGGAAGGATAACGTTCGCGAGCCGGAGGTTCTTCTGCGAATGTTGGTAGCCGGCCACCTGTCCGGGATTCCGGGGTCGCACGCACGGGTTGCCTTTCTTGACGGGAATGGTTCGCGCGTGGAACGCACTTTTCAGCGTGCGGAGCCGGCTGGCGCGCCCACGCAGTTCGGCTTTCTTCCACCGATGGTTGTGGATATCGAAAGCACGCGTCTCCGCCAGGATACGGGCTACTTTCGGTTTAATGCTTTTCTTGATCCGGCCAAGCTGATGGCAAGGTTTCGCGAGAGCGTCGCAGATTGTCTGAAATGCCGCGGATTTGTGATCGATGTCCGCGGAAATCCCGGCGGCCTGGCAATTCTGGCGCCAACGATGGCGGGATTCTTTATCGACAAGCCGGATACGAAGTTGGGGACGCTCTACCAACGGAATCTAACGCTGAAGTTGACTGTCAATCCCCGGCTCGAAATGTTCAAGGGCCGCCTGGCGGTGTTGGTTGATGCCGCGTCGGTTTCTACTTCGGAGATCCTGGCGGGAGGGCTACAGGATCTGAAACGCGGGCGCATCTTCGGAACTCGCACGGCCGGGGCCGCATTGCCGTCGATGATTGAAAGACTTCCGAATGGCGATCTCTTCCAGTACGCCATTGCCAATTACATTTCGGAAGGTGGAAAGAGCCTGGAAGGCCGCGGCGTGATCCCGGACACGCTGGTGACGACCACACGAGCCGCGCTGCTGGCGGGGCGCGACCCTGTTCTGGACGCGGCGTTAGACTGGATTCATGCTCCGAAGCCTTAGTTTATTGGCGCTTGCCTGCGCGATGGTCGGGGCTGAGTCTCTACCGACCGCCGAACAGATTCTGGATCGGTACATCGAGGTTACGGGAGGCAAGGCGGCGCATGAGAAGATTCGCACCGAGATCATGCGAGCCACCACGGAAGTGAAAGCGCAGGGCATCTCCGGTCCCACCGAAACCTATCGCGACGGCACGAATTACTACCTGGTGATGGAAGTCCCGGGAGCCGGCAAGGTGGAATACGGCGCTTACAAGGGGATTATTTGGGAGAACTCGGCGCTGATGGGCCCGCGCATCAAAACCGGCGCGGAAAAAGCGTTTTATGAGCGTGAGGCTGTGCTGGAGAAGGACCTTCGCTGGCGCGACGTATACGCCAAGGCGGAGCTGGCCGGCGAGTTAGTCGACGATGGCGTTGCATCGTACAAAGTGATTCTGACTCCCAAAGACGGGGGCAAGCCTGAAACGCGCTTCTACGATAAAGCCACGGGCTTGCTGCGAAAGATCCAGCAAGTGGCGCCCAGCCCTATGGGCGAGATTCCCGCGGAGCAGATTTTGATGGACTACAAGGATTTTGGCGGCGTTAAAGTTCCCACCCGTAGCATCACCAAGATGGCCTCGGCGGAAATGTCAGTGACCGTGACATCGCTCGAATTCAACCGGCCGATTCCGGCTTCAAAATTTGTGCCGCCCAAGGAAATCCTGGCACTGGCCGAGAAGCAACCGGCGAAAGCTCCCGCAAAGAAGTAATCGCAGCTAAACTCCCTTTTCCATTGGCAGAGCAAGCGGCGGCTCGACCAGGAAATCCAGCGTCGCCATCTGCTGGACTGCCTGCCGAACCGCTTTCTCCTCGCTTGGCTCGAGGGTGATCACAAACGGAAGATTATCCTTTGTGTCGCAAGGAACTTGAAGGACCGCATCCAGGCTGATGCCAAGTTCGGACAGGATACCGGCAAGCCTGGCGATGATGCCCGGTTGGTCCTTCACGCGAAAGCGCAAGTAATAGGCGGATCTGTGATCGCCTAAGCTGGCGGGTGAAATTTCTTCCAGCTGCGCATGGGCGAAGGGTGAGACGCGATCGTGCGAGCCGGCGCGAATCTCACGAGCCACGCGCATCAGATCGCTGACGACAGCTACACCGGTTGGCAGGGGACCGGCGCCACGACCGTAATAAAAGGTATCTTCGCCATAATCTCCCCGGACCCAGATTCCGTTGTAGGCTCCCGTAACTCCCGCAAGAATCGTCGTCAACGGCAGCAACGAGGGACGCACACTAAGTGTCAAAGCGCCGTTGCTGCGCCGCGCCGAGCAAAGCAGCCGGATGGTGTACCCAAGCTGGTGGGCGTATTGGAAATCGAATGGCGTAATCGCCCGGATACCCTCGGTGTAAATCTCCGCGGGCGGTACGGATTTTCCGAACGCCAGTGCTGCCAGGATCGCCAGCTTCGAACGCGCATCGAGACCATCGACGTCGGCCGTCGGATCGGCCTCCGCATAGCCCAACCGTTGCGCTTCTGCAAGTACATCGTGGAAGTTCGCGCTGCTTTTTTCAATCTCGGTAAGGATGAAGTTGCTGGTACCGTTTAGGATGCCGAGCAGGGCTGAAATACGATCGCCGGAGATGCCCTCGCGCAGCACGGTGTGGATCGGGATTCCCCCGGCAACAGAGGCTTCCATGGCCAGATTGACGTTCGCTTCCGCGGCCTTGCGCCAGATTGTCGGTCCATGTAAGGCCATCAACTCTTTGTTGGCCGTGACGACGCTTTTTCCATTTGCGATGGCCGCGTCGACGATCTCCCGCGCCACGGTTGTTCCGCCGACCAGCTCGCAAACGATATCGATCTCCGGATGCGCGACCAGATCGCGCCAGTTGGTCGTCTGGATCACCCGCTCCATACCCGCGGGAAGTTTCTTGTTGTCCAGCCTGCGCGAGCAGATTCCTCGAAGCCACAACGGGAACCCAAGTTTTTGCGTGTTCTGTTCCCAGTTGTTCCAAAGAATTTCTACGGCGCCGGTCCCGACGTTGCCCAGACCGATGATGCCGACATTAACAGGTTCCATATAGCTCAATTCGTTGTGAAAGTATCTATGATCCCCGATGGATCCCGACCGCTCAACGCCATCGCGCTTTCTCCGCGACAAAAACGCCGAGCAACACCAGACCTCCGGAAACGGCCAGCCAAAGCGTCACCGGTTCCCCCAAAAGCACTGCCGCAATCGAAGTAGCCATGACAGGCTGCAGATAACTAAACTGCGATACTCGCGACGGCTCCATGTGAGTCAGCACGTAGTAATACAGCAGATAGCCGATGATCGAAGAAAAGATCGCCATATAAGCGACGGACGCCCAGGCAATCGCCGGTACCTGGGTAAAGTCAAATCCCCGTCCTTGCCAAATAGTTAACGGCAGCATCCCGAGCGAGCTGCCCACATAGGCGATGGTCGTTACGGTAATGGCATCGTAGCGCGCTGTTGCCCGTTTGCCGAAGACGATATAGGACGCGAAAGATACGACGCCGATACACAACATCGCGTCCCCCGCCAGGCTGGCACCTTCGCCCTCGGCTTTCGTCAGCTGAAGCAGCACAACACCGAGGAATGCGATAGCGGTCCCGGCGATCTTCGGAATGGTAATTCGCTCCTGGCCGAGCGCGCCCGACATCAGCATCGTTACGATTGGCGTCAACTGCAGAATGAAGGACGCATGGGTAACGCTGGTCCGGTTAATTCCCACGACAAAGAAAAACTGGTTGAGCCCGATACCCATCGCGCCCAGGACAATCAGCTTCGGGAGATCGCGAAGCGGAAACGGGCGCGAGCGGATCACGAGATAAAGCGCCACCAGCAGCACCGCCGCGATGGAAGCACGAAGTCCCGCCAGGAGAAGCGGCGGAAATCCTTTGAGCGCGAACTTGGTGACGTTATTGTTCAGCGCCCAGATAAACTGCACCCCGACGGCCAGCAGATACAACCGCACCATGGCTGGGCTCCGCGCGTTCAGGATCAAGCAACCGTCCCGCCGGAGACGCTGATGGTTTCCTCGCGGACTGTAACGGATTGAAGTAAATCGAAATCGATGTCGTAACCGAAACCCGCCTCGCCGGAAACAGCAATCGTTCCCCGCTCCGATACTTCAACAGCCGGACGGATGATGTCCTCGTTCCAGTAGCGCTTGGACGCGGAAACATCACCGGGCAAGACGAAGTTTGGCAGCGTCGAAAGAGCGATATTGTGCGCGCGTCCGATGCCGGCTTCGAGCATTCCTCCACACCACACAGGAACTCCGGCCGCCTGGCAGACATCGTGAACACGTTTGGCTTCCGCAAAACCACCGACACGGCCCAATTTGATATTGATGATGCGGCCAGCGTCCAAGCGGATCGCCTGCTCGGCATGGTGAGCGCTGCGGATGCATTCGTCGAGGCAGATCGGCGTCTTGAGCGTCGATTGCAATTCGGCATGATCGATGATTTCGTCATGCGCCAGCGGTTGCTCGATCATCATCAGGTCGAAATCATCCAGCGCTTTTAACCGATCCGCATCGTCCAGCTTGTAAGCAGAATTTGCGTCGGCCATAAGGCGGATCTGGGGGAACTTCTCGCGGACGCGCCTGACTACGTCAATATCCCAGCCGGGAGCGATCTTGATCTTAATCCGCTGGTAGCCGGCGGATAACTCCGTTTCGATCTTCTCGAGCAGTTGCTCGACAGAGTCCTGAATTCCAATCGAGACACCACAATCGATCTCGCGGCGCGCCCCTCCGCCGATCGCCTGAAACAGCGGAATACCCTTCTGCCGTGCTTCGAGATCCCAGCACGCAGCCTCCAGGCCGCCACGAGCCATCTTATGGCCGCGAATGTGCGCCGAAGCGGAGCCCACCTGGTCTGCCGCGGCGAAATCCTTACCGAGAACCCGCGGCGCGACGTAGTTCTTGAGAATCAGCCAGGCTGCGTCCACCCATTCTTCGTTGTAGAACGGGTTCTCGCCGCAAGTTACTTCACCCCAGCCCCGCAGCTCACCCGCAAAAACTTCCACCAGCACAATATCCCGGCCGTAGGTTCTGCTAAAACTCGTTTCAAAGAAATGTACCAGCGGCATACGGATCTGCCGCAGGTGGATCCGGTCAAGCCGAAATGACATGTGATTCGTAAGGCTCCCAAGGAGCCAGCAGGTAGGTTCCGTGCTCGGCGGAACGCTCGAATCCGACTACCGCCAGCCCGTTCTGAAAATGCTGATCAAATTGCTCACTGACTTGTTTTTGAATTTCTCGGGCCCGCGCCTGGCTTGTGCGTTTCAGCTCGCCAATGGTCATCGGAACAGCAATCCGCGCCTCGACCGCCGGCCGTTCAGGCCGCTCCCCTCTTAGGGCCGTGCCAGCACGCTGACCCGAAACATACCATTCGGCAATACAGCGATCGGTGGGCAAACCGCCCTGAAGCGTGCTGGAACTGGCTCCGTACTGATTGAAAACGAACCGGCGAACCACCACGCCGAGGCGCTCGATATTAAAGAAGGCATTCTTCAATTCCAACGGATCAAATGTCCATTCGATCAATTGGATTCCACGGGCGATCGCTTCGTCCCTCTGTGCAAGCTTGACGCGCCGGCCCACCCCGAGATCACGATACTCGGCAAGAACACCAAGCATGTGGCTGTGCAGGTAGTATTCGCCTTGCGGCTTCAATCCGGGAATTGCAAGACAGAAGCTCACCATGCGGCCGCGATCGAATGCACCGAGAGCGTGGCCGCCGATCTTCGACGCCACCACGAACAACCGTACCGGCAGCAGATCGATTTCATCAAATGCCCAGATTGTCCTCTGCAGGTTGACGGCTTCGACGAATTCTTCGTGCTTCGTCAGCTTTCGAATCTGAATGTCTACTCCGCGCGATCCGCCGTCTTGGCTTCGTTCCACAGACGATCCATTTCTCCCAGATTGGTTTCATCCCAGCTTTTGCCCCGGCTGGCAAGAGTCCGCTCAATATGCGCGAAACGCGTACGAAATCTCGCATTCGCTCCCCTCAATGCCTGTTCGGCATCCACGCCGTGCTTGCGCGCCAGATTCACCAGCACGAAAAGCAGGTCTCCGATCTCGTGCGTGATCTCGCTTTCAGAACGAGCGTGCCCGAGCTCATCCAGTTCCTCCTCCAACTTCTCAAGGACTTGTCCCGCATCGCTCCAATCAAAACCGACTCCGGCCGCCTTGGAGGTGATCTGCTGCGCCTCCGCCAGCGCCGGCTGGCCGCGGACTAC
>CAYTVP010000146.1:0-10525 GCA_964441675.1 uncultured Solibacteraceae bacterium
TGGAAGCATAGGCATGGTTGTACCAGAATCTCAAGTTAAAGGCTTAGTAGAGCGGCATGGCACCCCTTTGTATATTTACTCAAGGCGGGTGCTTCAAGATCAAGCTGACCAGATGCTTTCGGTACCGGCACCGTACGGTTTAACTATTCGCTACGCCATAAAGGCAAATCCTCACTCTGAAATACTCGGCACCTTAAAAGAGCGAGGTATTCAAATTGATGCCAGCAGCGGCTACGAGGCTACGGCAGCACTAAAACTTAGTTTTAATCCAGAAGATATTTTGCTGACGAGCCAAGAACTTGCGAGTAACTTAAAAGAACTTCTTGAGCAGGGCATACAGTTTAACGCAACCAGTCTGTATCAGCTTACGGAGTATGGAAAATTGAAGCCGGGAAGCAAGGTGAGCGTACGAGTAAATCCTGGTATCGGATCTGGTCACTCAGTAAAAACAAATGTCGGAGGGCACACCAGCAGTTTCGGTATCTGGCATGAGTATATCCCGAATATCCACGAAGTTTGCAAACGATATGATTTGACTATTGAGCGGCTCCATACTCACATTGGCTCGGGGACGGATCCTGCGGTTTGGCAAGAAGCAATCAAAGTAAGCCTGGAACTTATTAAGAATTTCCCGGACGCACATATTATCAATCTGGGGGGCGGATTCAAGGTGGCCCGGATGCCAAGGGCCTGAGGTCGGCCTTGAACTGCCTGACCCAAGCCCGATACGGCATCGGCTGGGGTGTGATCGGCGCGGCGATGGATTGCTACGAAACCGCCCGGGTCTATTCGATCGTCCGCAAACAGTTCGACAACCGGCCAATCGCCAGTCACCAGCTAGTGCAGGAAAAACTCGCATGGATGATTACCGAGATCACAAAGGCGCAACTGTTGGCGCTGCATTGCGGCCGTTTGAAGGATCAGGGAAAACTGGAAGCCGCCCATGTCTCCATGCTGAAGCGAAACAACGCGGCGGTGGCGCTCGATTGCGCGCGGCTCTCACGCGATTTACTGGGTGGCAATGGCATTGTCGACGACTACCCGATCATGCGTCATCTGTGCAATCTGGAGACGGTGAAAACGTATGAAGGAACCGATCATATCCACGCGCTGGTGATCGGCGAACGCGTGACGGGCATCCCGGCCTATCGGTAAGCCGAAAGCGAACAATAACCGCCACAAATGATTGGAAAAAAGAAGGTAAATCTCGAGCGCGCACGCATCGTCCTGCACGCGGCAGATGGGCTTCAGGATAAACAGGTCGCCGCGGAGTTGAGTATCACACCGGAGAAAGCCGCACGATGGCGGAATCGGCTTCTGGAGCGGGTGGACGGCCCTGCAGAAGGATGCGCCGCGGCCAGGCGGGCGCGTACCACCACCGATCAGCGGATTGCAGAGGTGGTCGAGAAGACCACTCAGGAGAAGCCGGACAACGCCACTCACTGGAGTACCCGAACCATGGCGGAAGTTGTGGGTTTTTTGAGTGAAGCCAGTATCCGCCGGATTTGGCATGCCCACGGCTCAAACCCCATCTACACTAGCTGCCGGATGATGACGGCCCGAGGAGATCTTTGCTGAGCCGAAACAGCGGCCCGGCAAGACCAGCTCCTTAGATTTAAAGTTTGCTAGATTGAGAGGGACGAGATCGGCAGCTCGATTCCGTCGCCGGCTTCATTTCCTTCGATTGCCTTAGTTAGCGAGTTGGCCGTCCACATCCATGCGGGAGATCTATGAATAACCCTGCCCTCTCAGCAGTTCTCGTTACTTCGTTTCTGTTTTTCGGTGCGATCTCGGCTCAGCACGGACCGGAATCGGTCACGCGAGCAACCAAAAAGTTTCGCAAAACCGTTGTTGTTTCCGGCCTGGACGGGCCGTGGGAACTAACCTGGGGACCCGACAAGATGCTTTGGGTCACCGAGCGAGCGGGCAAGAGAGTTACGCGCGTCGATCCTGCTACCGGTCAACAGACCGTGGCGATCACCATTGACGAGGTTTCCGCGCCGGGAGGTCAGGACGGATTATTGGGCATGGCCCTTCATCCGGAGCTATTGAAGGGAACGGGCAACGATTACGTGTACGTCGCCTACACCTACGTCGACAAAGACAAGGGTCCGGACCCGAAAGTGACCGACCCGGCCAACCCGTATCGCTATCTTTACGGCAAGATCGTACGCCTTACTTACAATCCGGCGGATCAAAAGCTATCTCACCCCATGGAGATCATCAGCGGACTTCCCGCAGGCGACGACCATAACGGCGGGCGCTTAAAGTTTGGCCCGGACAACAAGCTTTATTTCACGATCGGGGATCAAGGCCACAATCAGTTCGGCAATTTCTGCCTTGCCATTGAAGCACAGCGACTGCCTTCGCAAAAGGAAATCAAGGCCCGGAACTATGAGGCCTATGTCGGGAAATCTCTGCGCCTCAATCTCGATGGTTCCGTACCCGCGGACAATCCAAAGCTGAACGGCGTAGTGAGTCACGTCTTTACCTATGGACATCGGAATCCCCAGGGACTCAATTTCGGTCCGGACGGCACGCTCTATTCATCGGAACATGGGCCGAAGACAGACGACGAGGTCAATGTTCTGATAAGCGGTTCCAACTACGGATGGCCGCACGTAGCTGGCTTTCAGGACGATAAGACCTACATATATGCGCGTTGGGCCGATTCCACGACTCCGTGCTCGCAGTTGAAGTACAACGATCTTGCGATTCCATCATCAGTACCGCAAGAGAAGGAAACGGCCTTCAAGCAAGCTTTTGTAAATCCGCTCGCGACGATGTTCACAGTTCCGAATGGCTTCAATTTCCAGGATCCGGCCTGTAAAGGTGTCGATTTCATTTGTTGGCCGACCGTCGGCGTTTCCGGCGTCGAATACTACGAATCGAAGGACACTGGAATTCCGGGATGGGACAAGGTCCTTCTGGTGACCACGCTGAAGCGCGGTTCGCTCTACGTCTTACCGCTGGGCCCGGATGGGAAAACGGCAGCGGGTCCCTTTTCGCGGTATTTCCACTCCGAGAACCGGTTTCGCGATACGGCCGTTAGCGCGGACCTCAGGACAATCTTTATTGCTACTGATCCGGGAGGACTGGCTGAGGGAGTCAACGGCCCAATCGTCAAGATGCAGGATGCGGGCGCGATTCTCGCCTTTACCTATATTGGCGAAGGCGCTCCGGAAGAGCCGGTCACAGTAAGCAAAGCGCCGGCCCCGGATACGGGAACGGCCGACACAATCACTAATGGCATACCGCCGCAGTTCACTGCTGCGCAAGCTGCAAATGGAAAGATAGCCTACACCGCAACGTGCGCGGTCTGTCACGGAAGCACGATGACAAACGGAGCATACGGCACTCCTCTTGCCGGTGAGTACTTCAAGACCAATTGGTCCCACAGAAGCGCGCGCGCGTTCTACGACCGTGCCCGGACTACAATGCCGCCCGGTCATCCCGGCTCGCTATCGGCCGAAACTTACGCGGATATTATGGCCTACATTCTCGAGGTCAATGGATTTAAGGCCGGAAGTTCGCCATTACCCGCTGGTGGCGATGCCCTAAATGGAATGGCGCTCAAGTAGACGACTGTTGCAGAAAAGCAAACCGATCAATTGTTGACCGGTTTCGGCGGGCCGCCGTTTTCGTTTGTTTCCGAAACCTCGTCTGCCATTTTGATGGAAGTCGGAACGGAGGCGATGTACCGCTTTGCCAACTGAGTGTTTCCAGAAGTTGACAATCGCATGATAGCCACGCACTATCGTTGTGGTATGACACTCTCGCCATTGATCACGAAACTTGCGGAAAGACCGGCCTACTGGGTCATGGGCGACCGTTATACTGTTTTGCTGACTGCCGAAGAGACAGGAGGCCAGTTCAGCCTTTTCGACTTTGAGGTGCCGGCGGGCCGAGGTGCTCCGCCTCACGTCCATAGTAGGGAGGACGAGACGTTCCTGATTCTCGAAGGCGAGGTGGAGTTCACTGTGGCGGGCGAAGCGCGGCGGACCGGGCCCGGCGATGTCGTTTTCGGGGCCAAAGGCGTAGGCCACAGTTTCCGGAACGTCGGGATAGGAATGGCTCGCCTAAAGGTCATTACCACGCCCGGTGGTTTTGAGAAGTTCTTTGCCGCCTCGGGTGTACCTGCCGGGGATCGCGGGAAAACGGCCCCGTTACCGAACGACGAGGACAAGGCGCGGATGCAGCGGGTGGCGCCGGAGTATGGCATTGAAATCCTGACGAGCGGGCACTGAGTATCGCCCAGTATGGCGGATCTGAACTACATCCGCTGGTTCGCCGTGATTCGTCTACTCGTACTGGATCATACTGACCGGAAATCACGCTCAATTGGAGTTGAACTTCGGGATAAGTCTTCAAAAAATCGTGAGATCACCGCGCGCAAATAGGCCCGCGTGAACGTCATCTGCGCAGCCACCCGAAGCAATCCACCCGGCTTCCGCGACCGGCCACTCACCTCCAGTTCCGCCCGCTCCAACTTCTGAATGGGCTCGGCCGCGCTTTCGTAGAGCGCGGCCGGCGGCCGTTGGCATCACCTGACGCGTCGTAGGTCCGCCCCCGATCAATCCGACCGCAACGCCTGCATGACGTCCACCCGCGCTGCGCGTACGGCCGGTACCAACGATGCGACGAGCGCCGCCGCTAACAGCACGGCCGCCGCAACTACCAGGGGCAAAGCTCCTGGCATCTGCATTCCATAGATGTAGCTACTGGCAAGGTTCGCCAATACATATCCGCCGGCTGCGCCCACTGCTACACCAAGGACTGCGATCAGCGTTCCCTGTCCAACGACACCCACGAGCAGACGCCAGGGCTGTGACCCGATTGCCAACCGGATTCCAAACTCGCGTATCCGGCCGCTTACCGAGAATGCCAGGACGCCGGCAACGCCGACCACCGCGATCGCCAGCGCAACCACCGCGAGACCGCCAAATACCAGCGTATTCAGGCGTTCCGGCGATAGCACTTCAGTGCGTATGTCCTCGAGCGTTGCCGCGCGCTCCACGGGCTGGTCCACCGACATGTCGCGGATGATGCGCGTGATGGGCGTTACCAGGGAGTACGGATCACCGTGCGTATGCACGAACAGGTTGCCGGCCCAGAGGTCCTCCTGGGAAAACGGGTGATAGACAGTGATCGATGGACCGGGCGTGACATTTTCATCGTCAACATCGGCTACAACTCCGATGATGCGCCGCGGCGCGGGGCTGATTCCGCCGAACTCGATTAAAGGATCAGTCCAAGTCAGGTGGTGATTCACTGCGTTTGAATTGGGAAACATGCGCTGAGCGAGGCTTTGGCTCACAATTACTACTTTCTCCGCACGCTTATTGTCGGAATCGGTAAAATCGCGTCCTGCTATGAGCGGCACGCCGAGCGAGCGGAAATACCCGGGCGAGACAACGCGGTACCGCCCTCGTGGATCTTCTTCACCCGGCGCCGGAGCGCGACCTTCTGTTGTGAATTGGAATCCCGGACCGAATTTGCCGCCATCGCGCCACGGCATGAAAATCCCAACAGCGACGCCGTCGACGCTCGGAAGCGAAGTGACTTGCCGTATGGTTTCCTTGTAAAAATCCAGAATCTGCTCAGGCGTCTTTCCAAAGGACATCACCGGAAGGCTGGCGGTGAGCACGCGGCGAGTGTCGAATCCTGTCTCAACCGATTGCAGCGCAATAAGCGTCTTGACCAAGGCTGCCGCTCCGGCTAAGAGTACGAATGATGCGGCGATTTGTGTAACCGCGAACGCTCGCAACCGGCGGTTCGCGCTGCCGGTAACCCGTGTACTGCTCGTCGATAGTCCAAGCCCATGCGCGCTGTCCGCGGAGGGTAGCCGAGGTGCGAATGCCAGTATCACCGCGGCGATCACCGCGAGCGCCGCTCCGACCCACAGCATGCTCGAGTCCACGGTCAGATCGAGGGCGCGCACCGAGAAACGGGACGCGTATCGGGCAAGGATGGCCACCATGGGCGCGGCACTCAGGACGCCAAGTATCGCCCCCGCCCCGCACAGCACAAGACTTTCGGCCAGCAATGTTCGGCGCAGAGCTCCCGTGCCCGCGCCCAGCGCGGCACGTATGCCAAGCTCGCCTTCCCGCCGCACCGTTCGGGCGAGAATCAGGTTCGCCACGTTCGAGCAAGCAATCACGAACATCAATATCGAAGCGCCAAGTAGAACCAGTAATACGTTCCGTGCGCGGGATGTGATCTGGTCGCGCAGCAGCCGTGCGTCGATCTGAAAGTTATCTTTTGGCTTGTAGGCGTCGGGATGCTCCCTGGTCATTGCCCCGTGAACGGTCCGCAGCTCTGCCCTCGCTGAGTCGAGATCTGCGCCCGGCGCCAGTCTTCCGAACACTTCCGTCATCCGGTGTAGGCGTCCGGTCACCATCGTTGCGGAAAGGTGGTGAGGGCTCGTTACGATATTGGCGATGATCTCCGTTTCTGCCGGATACGGAACAGCCGGCTCTAACACACCGACAACAGTGGCGGAACGCGAACCCAGACGGATGGTTTTTCCGAGTACGGACGGATCCCGATTCACCTGCGTCGTCCAAAAGCGGTAAGTCAAGACACAGGCTCCGGCGGCATTCGGACCGTCGTCCTCTTTGCCGAGCAGCCGGCCAAGCACCGGACGTAGCCCCATCACTTCGAAAAATGATCCGTCCACCACTCCGGCGCGCACTTCGCGCGGCTCGCCCAGCCCGACCATCGTGAAGCCAATCGTCGAGAATTCTCCCAACGCGCTCAGCGTCTTCATGCGCGCGCGGAGATCCTGAATCTCCGGTACCGAGAATGCCGCGTTCTCGACGCCCATGCCGCGGGCGCTCTGGTGAACATAGATCAGCCGGTCCTCATTCCGGTTCACCAGCGGGCGCAGCAGCACACCCCGTACCAGGGTGAAAATGGCTGCATTCGCGCCAATGCCGAGCGCCAGGGTCAAAACGACGGTGATTGCGAGTCCCTTCGCCCGCGAAAGCGAGCGGATCGCAAACTTTACATCGTGCAGAAACGTTAAGGCCACTCGGGTACCTCCTTGGCAGTTTGGATTCTCGATACTACGTCTTTATGTCGAACGAGGGTTCTCGAATTCGACAGCGACGCCAAACTTTCTGAGATAAGAAATCGCTGCGCGCCTCTTGCCAATGATATAGGTTGAAGGGACCAAGGAGGCTCATGAGGAGAAGATACTTCCTGGGGATATGGCCGGGGGCTTTGCTTTCAGCTCCACAGCAGGAATCCCGCCAAGCTCCGATCTCGAATAGGCCCAAGGTCCCCGGGACGCTTAACCTCCGTGCTCGCCGGCGCTCCGATCCTTCCCCCGGTAATGGTAAGGGACGCATCTCGGAACAAGTGCTGCGTTGGGAAGCGGCCCAAACCGCCATCATCATCTGTGACATGTGGGACACGCACACCTGTCATCTCTCGGCACAACGCGTAGCTGCTATGGCGCCTCGAATGAACACGGTAGTCAGTGCCGCCCGGAGCCTGGGTGTGATGATCGTCCATGCTCCCAGCGACACGATGAAGTTCTACGAAGGAACACCTCAGCGGCAGCGCATGCAGAACGCGGCGATGGCTGCCTCTCCGATCCCCATTCTGACTCGTTGCCCACGGGACAAAGCCGAGTCCGATGCTTTTCCTATAGACGACACTGGTAGCGGTTGCGACGATCCAGTCGTAAAAGAAGAAGGTGGGCCGCCGTGGCCGTGGACGCGCGAGCATCCCGCAATCGACATCGTCGGGTTTGATGGCGTCAGCGAAAGCGGTCAGGAGATTTACAACTTCTGTAAGCAGGAAGGCATTGTCAATATCGCGCTGATGGGTGTTCATACCAACATATGCATCCTGAATCGTTCCTTCGGCGTTCGCCAGATGACGCGCCTCGGATTCAATGTGGCGCTAGTGCGGGACCTGACCGACTCCATGTACGATCCGCGGAGGCGCCCGTTCGTCAGCCACGCGCGCGGCACCGAGCTCGTAGTAGAGCACATTGAGGCGAAGTGGTGCCCCTCAATCTCGAGTGAGGATTTAACCAGGGTCATCCCCGGCACAGATGGTCCTTCCAGCACGAATAGAACAACACGATCCCGAGCCTGACATTAGGGATCGCCCTTGCACATACGCCCCGATTATCGGAGAAATTCTTCGATCGACGGGGCATCGCCTTCACCGACGTATCGGTATCGATACGGCGAACCGAGTGGCATCACACGGTTCATCCAGTTTGTGGGGTCGGTCCAAAGCACACGGCGTTGGCCGATAGCGTCAACGAGGTCTTGAAAGTCCCAGTGAAGTGCGAAGCGCGGGATCATAGCGTCAAACAGGTGGTTTGTGAGCGGATCTGTGAGCGCGGTGGCAATGCTCCACGGCGTACGGTCGAGCCAAATTTTGACCAGGCGTTGGTCGACCGCGGCTGCCAGCAACAGCCACATGCCCTTCACACCCCGGGCATAGCCACGAATCGAGGTCGCGTTCGTATCGGGTCTCGCAGCGAGCACGTCCACTGCGACGAGGAGATCGTGTGCGCGCATGGCCGCGAGGTTTCGCCCTACGAGGTCCGCGCGTTCGTTCGTAAGCCAGTTTCCCAGGAAGGGACGGCCATCGTTCGCGTTGGGCGAGTCGCGCGGATCGACCTCCATCACGATCTGTCCAGAGCGCGCGAGAGCCTCAGCGATCGCCTTCGTCGACTGGCTCCGCTGAACATAAAGCGGCACGGGCAGTCGCTTTTCTTCGAACATCACAACCGCTGATTTACGGCCCGGTGCATTTGGAAGATATACTCTCGCGGAGATTGTGACGACCGGCTCGGTCTCGAACTGGATCTCCTCAATACGAAAGTCCTGACCGTCGGCATGAGATGTAATGATCGCGGACGGAGTTCTTCCTTTTGAAGGAATGCCGAGGCGCCGCAGCTCCTCTAGCAGTTCGGGAACACCACGTTTCTGGTTGCCCGCCCGGAACTCGTCCGCGATGATCTGATAGAGCTTCCGGCTGCCCGGTTCGCCGTCGACGTTCCCGCTCGCGGTAACCTGCAGCTCAAGATTCGTGTAGAGCTTCACCGGCCGGTCTCGCGGGTCGCCTTTGCCATCGGCGAGCCAGCGAATCATCCACTTATAGATTTCTTCGCGCGACTCGCGCGGCGTTCCGTGCGGTCCCGGCCCGACGAAGAAGCGGATGCGATCCGCCGCACCATAGAGCTCGTACCAGCGGCGTGCTTCCTCGTAGACTGCCCGGGCGCCATCCGAAGTGAAGTAGTCTTCGGTGGTCGCCATCATCAACCAGGGAAGAGGCGCTGCCACTTCGAAGAGATCGGCCGTATCCAGACCGCTTACAAGAAATGCCGGTAAGCTCATTTCCGAATCGGGTGTGGGACCGGTGAACAAAGTACGAAATGAATTAATGAAACAGCCTGGTGCGGCAGCTTTCATGCGTGGGTCGAACACACCGACGTAGGTCGCAATCGCGCCGCCCCCCGAGCAGCCGGTTACACCGATACGATCAGGGTCAACGTCGGGGCGGCTGAGGAGATAGTCGACTGCGCGTTTGGCATCGAAGATGAAGTATCGCGCTACGCTCTGGCCTATGAGAATACTGCGCGCGCCAAGCTCAAGGTGCTCGTTGCCGCCACCTCCCGCGAGCGCCCTGCCGAGCTGTGGCAGATATGTCTGCTCACGTTCGCCTTGTCCGATCGGGTCGTAGGAGAGTGCGATAAAACCTTTCGCGGCAAGGTTTGCGGCGACTATCTGCGTTTCGGGTTTACCTTCTTGCGTATGACCGGATGGAACCAGAAGCGCAGGATAGCGGCCGGGTGTGTTCGGTTTGTAGAGGTTGCCGGTGATATAGAAGCCGGGAAGGCTTTCGAAGATGACTTTCTCGATTGTGTGAGTGTCGGTTTGGAGCTGTCCGGTAACTCGAGAATTGAGGGGGCCGCTATATGTCGGCAGACCGCCGATGAGCTCGGTGAGCTTGTGGCGCACCATCTCCTTGCGGCGGTCGGCGTCTGCCTGTGTGCGAATGGCGGCTACGGCACGCTCGCGATTGTCGAGCTGCTGCTGCGCGCTTCGGTCCAGCCAGGCGAGAAACGGATCGGACGCAGGCAACTGCGAAAAGCATACTGAAGCACTGATGCAGAGCGTTGTTACGAGGCGGGACATCAACCGATGATAGGACGGTTCGAGGAAGACTCTTATGGGCGTTTATACGATGCCATCGCGGGCCATGGCGACTCTCGCTTGGCACAATTACGTCACAAAGCGCCGACGTGCACCAAATATGCGAAAGAGCGATTTCAACAAATAGCCGTTCGCTCCGTTACAAATGGAGGTAAATAGTTTGCAACGGCCGAGAACTCTGTAAGCATGAGGATAGCCATCGCCGGATATCTCTGACGGAACACGGCCACCGCGTCCGA
The DNA here is from genome assembly GCA_964441675.1 of uncultured Solibacteraceae bacterium. Taxonomy (GTDB): domain Bacteria; phylum Acidobacteriota; class Terriglobia; order Bryobacterales; family Bryobacteraceae; genus JAPKYZ01. The sequence continues at coordinate 10,424 of CAYTVP010000146.1, forward strand.
GCCGGCCATACCAGGCAATCTAATATCCAATAGGAGTACGTCCGGCCAACCCTCGCGGAAGACTTCAAGGTGTCCCGTCCGACCATCTATCGAGGGCTCGAA
>CAYTVP010000147.1:0-2581 GCA_964441675.1 uncultured Solibacteraceae bacterium
ATCCGCTGGTGGACCCGAAGCGGCTGGCCACCACCGGATGACTTGCAAGTACGTCCAGGCTGCGGACGGCGTCCCATGTCTGCATCCGCGTGGATGTATCGCCAAGCAAGAGCATCTGCCTTCCGGGAAGCGTATGCTCGTCGTCGGCGGAACTCAATCGCGTCAGTGTGCCGCCGGGCCTCGGATAATAAGTACGCTCACCCTGACCCATGGGGTCGAACGCCAGCACCAGATACCCGAGCTTCGCCAGCCCCTGGCAGCAGCGTTGATACGGATCGGCAGACTTGCCGTTGAGGCTATGCCCCAACTGAAACAACACTCCGGGAAACGGTCCGCGGCCTTTCGCCGGTATATAGAGATTCGCCGGGATGACGAGACCAGGGCGGCTCTCGTATGTCAGCTTCTCCACGCGGTAGCCGTCCCGTTCGAAGCTGCCATGTGTGCGTACATTGAGCGGAGTCGGCTCAGGCCGGCCGCCTGTCAGCTTCCAGAACGTTTCCCGCACCCACTGTTGCCGTTTCTGAATCGCTTCCGGCGTCTTGAGCGCGGAGATCGCCAGCTCCCGCCGATCATAGGCGGCCTTGGCGAGCGTACCCAGATAATCCGGCAGAACCCGAAAATACTGACGGTAGGCGAGTCCCGGATAGTCGCGTTGCGCGAGGCCGATCGAAGGCAAACCGCACGCAAGAAGTGCGCTCATCGCGCGCCGTCTCGAAACTACTGGCATGATGAGAAGTTACCATCCGTTTGCGCCTACTGATTCTTATTACAACGGCAGCCTTATTTGCGGCCGATCCTCAGACCGAGCCTGTCAAGACAACCGTTGTCGTGACTGGCACTCCAAACCCCATTCCTCTCGAGGAAGCCGACCGGAACGTCCGGTCCGTTGATGTCATCTCGCTGCGGCCGCTGTCGAATACTATTGCCGACCTGCTGAAGCTAGATTCTTCCGTCGATCTGCGCCAGCGTGCGGGGAATGGCGTGCAGACCGACATTTCCATACGCGGCGGGACGTTTGGCCAAACCTTAGTGCTGCTGAACGGAATGAGGTTGAATGATGTCCAATCCGGGCATCACAACTTCGATGTACCGCTGCCGATGGAATCGATCGCGACGATGGAAGTTCTGAAGGGCTCTGGATCGACGCTCTACGGGTCTGATGCCATCGGCGGAGCAATCAATTTTCTGGCAAAGCGGCCGGAAACGACGGAGGTAAGGTTGCGCGGCGCCCTGGGCAACTTCGGTGTCAATCAGGAGCAGGCGTATTTCAGCTATGCCGCCGGAAAGCTCACCCAGCAGTTGAGCGCCTCGCGCGACTTCTCTACGGGCTTTCAGCCCGGCCGGGATTATCGCAATCTTTCTCTTTCCTCGATCACGCACTGGGATACAAAGGTGGGGACGTCGGAAATAATCCTCGCCCACAACGATCGTCCGTTTGGCGCGGATCAGTTCTACGGCAACGCGAACTCCTGGGAGCGAACGAAAACATGGTTTGCCTCCGGCCGGCAGACCGTCGGGCCGAAGACTGAAGTCTCCTTCGCCTTCCGCCGCCATACCGACTTGTTCGTCCTCCATCGCTACAGCAGCCAGCCCGATAGTTTCACGAATCGCCACGCGGTCGAGTCGTTTCAGGGCGCCGTCCGCCGACGGGAGGATCTGGGACGGAATGCGCGGTTAAACTACGGCGGGGAAGTGTATAGCGATTCGATCGCCAGCGGGGATCTGGGCGATCATTCCCGGACACGCGGTGCGGGCTACGCCATGCTGGATTTACGCGCGCTGCGCCGCTTTTCTTTGCTGGCGGGCGTACGGGACGAGGTGTGGGGCTCGGGCAACCATCAAGTAAGCCCCAGCGTCAGCGGCGCGTACTGGGCGGCTTCAATGCTGAAGTTTCGCGCCAGCGCCAGCCGCGCCTTCCGATTGCCCAGCTATACCGAGCTCTACTATCACGATCCGTTCAGTCTTGGCTCGCCGGGCCTCCTTCCGGAGAGAGCCTGGAGTTATGACGCCGGGGTCGACTGGCTCGTCACCGATCGCGTGCGCGTAGAGGCAACCGTTTTTCACCGCCGGGAGCAGGACGGTATCGACTTCGTTCGAAGTTCGCCCGCGGAGCCATGGCGCGCCACCAACTTTCAGCGGCTGAGCTTCACCGGTGTGGAAGCAGCGGTGGCGGCGAAGATCCGGCGAACTCAGCAATTGGAAGTGACGTATACAGCACTGCGCGGCAGCCAGGAAGCCCGTGCCGGGCTGGAATCCCGCTACGTGTTCAACTATCCGGAGAATCAGGCGATCGTATCCTGGCAGGCAGAGGTGGCCGGCCGGATTGCCATTCGGAGCCGTCTGGGCGTTTTACAGCGCCTGGGGAAATCCGCCTACGCTGTCTGGGACGTCTATGGAACCGCAACGCGGGGGCGTATCCGGCCGTTTCTACAGTTCACCAACCTGGCAAATGTCCACTATCAGGAGATTTCCGGGGTCGTCATGCAGGGAAGGGCGGTTGTCGGCGGCATCGAATGGGTGGTGTACCAACGCTAGCAATCTGGTACCCTAATTCTTGGCGCGTTCGTTCGTCGAATGCCGC
>CAYTVP010000147.1:2591-10514 GCA_964441675.1 uncultured Solibacteraceae bacterium
GCCTGGGATTCTCCGGGAGTTTGAATTGCGATGGCAAAGTTTTGTCCAGTTACCGAAAAGCGTCCGATGTCGGGAAACAACGTTTCGCACGCAAATAATAAGACTAAGCGGCGGTTTGAGCCGAACCTTCACTCGAAGCGTATCTGGGTGCCCGGCGAAGGCCGGTTCGTCAAGCTGCGCCTGTCTGCCAGGGCGCTGCGAATTATCGATAAGAAGGGTGCCGACGCTGTCGTCGCCGATCTTCGAAAGAAAGGCGTGAAACTCTAATGCCGCGCGTTTTGATCAAGCTCGTCTCCACTGCCGGAACCGGTCACTACTACACCACTTCGAAGAACCCGAAGGCTGCGTCCAAAGAAAAGCTGACGAAGAAGAAGTACGATCCTGTGGTCCGCAAGCACGTCGACTACAAGGAACACAAGATTTCCTAAGTTTCTCGCAGTATTACCGCCCGGTTCGTTCGAAGAATTTCCCTTTATCGAGCTTCGGGTCGACCGCAAGGTCGAAGAAACCGATCATCATTTCCTCGAAGCTCGATTCTCCCCATTCCACTTCCGCAGACGGGTCCGGATTGTCCGGATTATTGGCCGAGTTGTCGTAGTGTGCCTCGATCTGGAGCCGCTGGCCCGCCCGGAGAAGTTTGGGCTCGGCGAGGACATAATCCATCTGCCAGTTGAAGTTCCATCGAGGAATTTTCAAAAGCGTCTCGTACTGTCCGTTGGCGCCTGTCAGACGGTACTCGAACGATTTGCCCCGGAGGTGCATGTGCGGGAAGAGGCTCAGTAGCAGGGCATCGTTCGGCATCGTGCCCGAGACGGTCAGGCGGTAATCGGAATCTCCGGGCGGGATGCGAATCCGGTCGGTTCCCATCTGTAGCGTCAGAACCTGATATTGCGGATCGCCCGCGGCGAACTCGAGCGCGACTTGCGTTTGATCGCTGGCCGGTTTCCCGTTGGGGGTGTAGTGTATCTGCAGTACCAGATCCGATCCGGCCTGGATCTTCTTGGCCATTCCGGCGCGCCAGCGCGTCGCCGCACTACCAGGCGCATAGACGAGAAGAATGTCGCTGGTGGTATGGCCGATACTCCGCTTCTCCGCAATGGTCCGCCCCTTGGGCGCCCACACCTCCCCGGCCGGAACCTCTTTCAGCCAATCAGAACCTGGTTGCCGCACATACAGCACGATATGGTGCACAACCGTGCGATTACCCGGCTTGGCCTCAACCGCGTTCACCCACTGGTCTTTTTTCAATCCAAGCGGAATGACAACATACTGATAATCCACTTCGCCGCGGGCCGGAAGCCGGAATGGCCGGGGCATGCCTGCGATGAGGTCCGGCCGTATGGTCCATTGATCCGGCCAGGTCTTTGCAGCGCGGCGATCGGCGCTCTTGCCCCGCGGCGAACCGGAATCTACCCAATCGCGGATCGTCAGGATTTCCGATTCCGGCAGTGTCGGGTCGTTCGCAAACCGTCCATGGTTCCGGTCCGCGGGCCACGGTGGCATCGTTCTTTGGATTACGCTTTGGCGGATCGCCTTTGCCCATGGCCGTACTTCCTCATAGGACGTCAGGGGCATCGGCGCCATGCCGCCGGAGCGGTGGCATGTCTGGCAGCGGCGCTCCAGAATCGGCGCGACATCGGGATAGAACGACGCCGCCAGTAGGAACGCCGAGATCAATTCAAACGCGCCACTTCCCACGCCAGGTGTTCCAGTTCCGGTTTAATCAGCTTCGTCCAGGCCACCATGACGGCGTTGGGCGAGCCCGGCATGGAAAAGACCACCTTTCCCCGAAAAACTCCGGCAACTGCACGCGACAGCATGGCGGCGGAGCCGACTTCGTGAAAACTCAACATGCGGAACAGCTCGCCAAATCCCGGCAGCGGTTTCTCGATCTTCCGGCTCAGCACGTCGTAGGTCGTATCCCGTGGAGAGACGCCGGTTCCGCCGTTCCAAAGGAGGATCTTCGCGTCGGTAGCTGCCAATTCCTCGAGCGTGTTCACAACCGCGGCCGGCTCGTCGCGGATGATGCGGTATCCCGTAACGTGATGTCCACAGCCGGCGATCTCCGCCTCCAGGTACTTGCGGTTCTCGTCGGTTTCCGGTGTCCGCGAATCGCTCACCGTCACAATGGCGATGCCTACGGGACCCTGCTTATGGGCGGCGGCGCGGTGTGCCTCGCTACTGCTCGCATTCTGCATGTAATTCGAGTCTATCCGCTATCCTGAATGCTTCGTGATCGCACTGCATCTGGAAAGCGGACGTGTTGAGACGCGGAAAGCGCCGCGACCCCGGCGGGCAAAAGGCCACGCTCTGCTGCGGCTTCGCTTGGGCGGCATCTGCAACACCGACATCGAACTGCGGCGAGGATACTACGGCTTTCGCGGCCGCCCCGGCCACGAATTTACCGCCGATGTCGTCGAAGCGGATTCCCCTCAATGGATCGGCAAGCGCGTCGCCGGGGAGATCAACCTTGCCTGCGGAGCATGCGACTGGTGCAGGAAGGGTCTGGGCCGCCACTGCCCCCGCCGTACAGTTCTCGGAATCGTGAAGCATCCCGGCGCGTTCGCGGAGTATCTGACTCTACCGGAAGAGAATCTTCATGTGCTTCCGCGCTCGGTTCCGGATGAACGCGGGGTGTTCACCGAGCCCGTGGCGGCTGCCTGCGAAATTCTGGAGCAAGTCAAGATTCCGCGCGGTGGGGAGGTGGCGGTACTGGGCGACGGAAAGCTCGGCCTGCTGATCGCCCAGGTTCTGGCTGCGAACGGCCTGAATGTCCACCAGTTCGGCAAGCACCGTCACAAACTGCGCATTGCCGAACGCGTGGGCGTCGTGGTGGAGATGGTTCGAAAGGGGATGCCGGTTGCAGAATACCAGTGGGTGGTAGATGCTACTGGTTCGGCTGGCGGTTTGGCGACGGCCATCGCCATGACCAGGCCGCGCGGGTCGGTGATCTGTAAATCCACCGTGCATGAAAAGGTGTCCATCGACATGGCTTCCGTAATCGTCAATGAGATCAGCCTGGTTGGTTCACGCTGCGGGCGATTTGAGCCTGCCATCCGCTTGCTTGCCTCGGATAAGATTCGAATCGAGGAAATGATCGACAGCCGGTTCTCCCTGGCTCGCGGTGCTGACGCTTTCGAGCGTGCCGAGACGAAGGGTACGTTAAAGGTGCTGCTAACGCCATGAGGCGCGCGTGTCTTCTTGTTCTGATGTCGCTTTTGGCGGCTGGAGCCGGGAAGCGCGAACTGGCGGTGGATTGGATCATGCAGGGGCCCGCGCTCTACGGTTGGGCTCCTTCGGGCGTCCGCTGGGCTCGCGACGGGCAAAATGTGTACTTCCAATGGAAGACCCACGATGCTGCCCTTCTGGCGGACCCGGATACCTATATTGTCAACGCCGACGGCAGTGGATTGCGCAAACTGTCGCGCGAGGAAGAAAAGGATGCCCCACCAGCCGGGGGAGAGCTTTCGCCGGATCGTTCGGCAACAGCGTTCGTCGACCGGGGCGATGTCTTTGTCTATGACCATCGCGCGAAGAAGGGACTACAGATCACCCGCACCTTCGACGAAGAAACCGGAGCGCGATTCACGAGCGACTCCCGGCATGTGACGTACTTGCGGGCCGGGAATCTTTACCGGATCTCGCTGGCTAATGGCGCTACAGAGCAGATGACGGAGATCCGTCCGGAAGGTACGCCGCCGCGGCCGGGGGAATCGAAAGGTACCGACAGCCAGGAATTGTTGAAGCGGGAAGAACGATCACTTCTCTCCGTCATCGACGAGCGTGCGAAGCGGCGGGAAGAGCAGGAGGCCAAGCGGCGGGAAAATCTTCCTCAAAAAGGGTGGACGCTGGCGAAACGGCAAAGTGTCACGGACGCGGCGATCTCCAGTGACGGCGAGTGGGTGGTCGTCGGCATCCGCGAGGGTGGAGACCAAAACAAAAAAGCCGCAGTACCGAGCTACGTTACCGAATCCGCCTACACAGAAAACCTGGAAGCTCGCGACAAAGTCGGGGATGCGGTATCCCGTTCGAAGCTGGCGATCGTGAACCGGAGGAGCGGCGAGCATCGTTGGGTTGAGTTCGGCGGCAAGGATCATCCCGTCCAGATACACTTCCCACAATTCTCCGAAGACCGGTCGAAGGCGGTGCTGCGTGCCCGGACGCTCGACAACAAAGAGGAAATGTTACTGGCGCTCGATCCGGCCCAAGCGAAGGTGCGCGAACTGGTGAAACTGCGCGACGAGGCCTGGATTCAGCCGGTGGACTTCGGTTGGGTGGGGAACGATCGAATTTGGTTCGTCTCCGAACGGGATGGATGGGCTCATCTCTATACCGTGGCGTTTGCCGGCGGAGAACCCAAACAGCTCACCTCCGGTGCGTGGGAGGTTCGGAATGTCAGGCTGTCGGAGGATCAGAAAACGTTCTACCTGACAACCAGCGAAGCCTCTGCCGCCGAAAATCAGTTCTACTCACTTCCTGTCGAGGGCGGTGCGCGGAAGCGCCTGACAACCAAGCCGGGCGGCCACGAAGGCTTCGTTTCTCCGGATGGCACGACGATCGCCAGTATCTACAGTTACGCCAACACGCCTCCCGAGCTCTATATCGGATCGAAGCGCGTGACCCAATCTCCGTCCCCCGAATTTTCGAGTTACCCCTGGATCGATCCACCGGTGATCGAAATCCCCGCGCGGGACGGTGCGAAACTTCCGGCGCGAATCTACAAGGCGCCCGCGTGGAAACGGGGCGGGCCGCTGGTTGTGTTCGTGCACGGAGCGGGATATCTGCAGAACGCCCACAAGCGCTGGTCCCAGTATGCCCGCGAGTATTTGTTTCATCATCTGTTGATGGAACGCGGATATCTCGTGCTCGACGTGGACTACCGCGCGTCGGCCGGCTACGGCCGGGATTGGCGCACTGCCGTTTATCGTCACATGGGCGGCAAGGATCTCGACGATCAGGTGGACGCTGTACGTTGGGCGATCCGGGAACACGGCGCGGATCCGAAGCGCATCGGAATCTACGGCGGCAGCTACGGCGGGTTCATTACCCTGATGGCGCTTTTCACGCAGCCGGACGTGTTCGCCGCGGGCGCCGCGCTCCGCCCGGTCACGGATTGGGCCCACTACAACCAGCCCTACACATCGAATATTTTGAACTTGCCGCAGACCGATATTGACGCCTACAAACGATCGTCACCGATCTATCATGCCGCGGGGCTTAAGGGAGCGCTGCTGATCTGCCATGGAATGGTCGATGTGAATGTTCACTACCAGGATTCCGTTCGCCTGGTCGAGAAACTGATTGAGCTGCGCAAAGAAAACTGGGAGTTCGCGTCGTATCCCGTGGAGGATCACGCTTTTGTGCAGCCCACCAGTTGGGCAGATGAGTATAAACGGATTCTCCGGTTGTTTGAAAGAACTTTAAGAAACTAGTTTCCGTTAGATTCTACGTACTTCCACCTTAAAAACAAAACATTCACGCAGCAGTAATGGGTCTGTAACCAACTGTCTGTAGCCTCGTTACAGTTCCGCTTCAAATCCAAAACATGATTCGAGTAACAACAGCTCTCTGTTTGAGCGCCATGACGCTTTGTGCGCAGACAACAGCGCAATTGACCGGCACTGTCACAGACGTGACGGGAGCAGCAATTCCAGGCGCAACCGTCACTGTCACCAGCAAACGCCAAGGTGACACGAGAACGGCAGATACGAACGAAACCGGTATTTACTTTCTTCCTCAACTTGTGCCGGGCGCATACGAAATGCGAGTCAGCGCCGGCGGCTTTCAGGATGCCATTCATGCCGTTGAACTGCACGTTGGAGAAGCCAGGACTCTGGATATTCCTCTCAGCGTCTTATCTCAGTCCACCACTATCGAGGTGATCGACAGTGGCGAACCGGCGATTGATACCAGCTCCGCGAGGCTCGGTTCCAATATCACAGGTCGCGAAGTGCTTGAATTGCCTGTGAACGGCCGGAATTATGCGTTACTGACTCTGACTGCTCCGGGCGCGACGAACACCGGCGATGGTGCATTCGACAAAATCCGTTTTAACGGAAAAGCGACGGAGCAGAATCAGTTCCGATTCGACGGCATCGATGCTTCCGCTGTATTCGATACGGCGCCCGGTTGGCTGACAGTCAGTGGATCGCAGTTTCGCCTGCAGAACAGTGTTGAGACCGTGCAGGAGTTTCGTGTCGACTCAGCGCTCTATCCCGCCGAGTATGGCACCGGAACCGGCGGACAAATCAACCTGATTTCAAAGTCCGGCAGCAACCAGATCCACGGCGCGATTTTCGAGTATCTTCGCAATGACAAGCTGGATGCGCGCAACTTCTTCGACGCTGCCGAGAAGTCCAAGCTACGCCTGAATCAGTTTGGCGGAAACATTGGCGGCCCGATTGTCAAAGACAAATTGTTCGCGTTCGGCAGCTTCGAAGCACTGCGTCAGCGTGCTGGATTGAATGTGATCGAGACGGTACCCAGTATGGCGGCGCGCGCACGGGCCGTTCCGGAAATTCAACCGATTTTGAGCAGCTTTCCGACGGGCTTTGCTCCCACCAGCAATCCGGACATTGACCTGGCACAGCGCGTGGCCGTATCGCGGCTGGATGAGACCTACTTCAATGGGCGGATCGATTACAACATCACGCCGACGTATCGGCTCTATGTCCGCTATCTCAAGGACATCGGCGAATTGGATGCGCCGGATAACAGCGTAACCCCGCGCCGGCTTTTCGCCACCAACAAGCCCGACAACATGGTTGCCGTCTTGAACCATACTCTCGGTTCCCGCAGCGTCAATGAAGTCAAAGTCGGAATCAATCGTGCGCCGACGACGCTTATGGTGGATGCCGGCGTTCCCGGCCTTCAGGGCACACTGTTCAATATCAGCGGCAGCATCGTCCAGCCGGGAGTCAACGGCGGTGCTCCCAGCGGCGTGGCGGCTCCGGGAGGAACCACCCGCCAATCGAGTGCCGGTAACGGCCGCGGCTCCGATTACCGGGGAAGGAGCTACACATTTCTCGATAACTTCTCGCATGTGGCCGGTAACCACCAGATCAAAGCAGGTTTCGAGTTTCGAGCCATTCGCGTTCCCCTCAATCAGCTGGGCGGCCTGACTTACTCTTACAGCAACCTTGACAACTTTCTGGCGAACACCGGCGCAACCGTCGCCTACATCGGCGATCTCGGCTTCCGGGTCGGCGAGCAGGAATACTACATTGGCTACGTCCAGGACGAATGGCGAATTCGTCCGAATCTGACGATCAACTATGGACTCCGTTATGAGTACTACACGCCGAATCGCGAGCGCGACAATCGCGCCCTCCTTTTCGATGCTGGATCAGTACAGTTGCTGGACCCCTCAAAAACGAGCTTCTATCGCGCCGATTCCAAAGCGTGGGGCCCTCGCCTGGGAATCACTTGGGCTCCGTCGGCTCTCAAAAATCGCACGGTATTTCGGTTCGGTAGTGGAATCTATTACGGACCGGGGCAATATGAGGATTTGATTCAGCCCATCGAAAGTGATGTAAACCGCTTCACCGTAAATAACCAGCGTTATCCTGTCGACCTGGATTCACTCACCTCGGGTACTCTGCCTCCCCAGGCGCCGCGAGCCTATGACGTGTTTGGGTACCGCGTGCCGGAGCGCAATATTCAGTTTGGGGCCTCGATCCAGCAATTACTGGGGAACGATCTTGTGGGCCAAATCGGCTACACCGGCAGCCTGGGACGCAATCTGTTCCAGCGAAGCATCACGAACCTGATTACCGGAGTGAATCCCACAACTGGTTCCGTCACGCGGCAGAATCCCAATTTTGGAGAGATCGATTATAAGACCAGCGGTGGCCGCGATAGCTACAACGCGCTGCAGTTGAGCTTGACAAAGCGATTCTCGAAGGGCTTTTCCATTAGCTCCCA
>CAYTVP010000148.1:0-10330 GCA_964441675.1 uncultured Solibacteraceae bacterium
CTAACCATGGGCGCATATCTCAGCGGGAATATCTGGAGTCTGCACAGCCGCTTCCGATACTTCGATCCGGAATTACGGCGAGCCGGACTACCGCGCGACATCGGAGCGCTGGTGGAGAAGTTAGAGGCCGGTGCCGCCACCCTCACGCTGGTCAATCTGAACAGCGTCGACCCGCGGACGGTTATCGTGCAAGCCGGCGGGTACGGCGAGCATCGGTTTGATGCTGTTGACGCCGGCGGCAAGACACATACAGTCAATGGCCCGCTGGTGAGCGTGCGCCTCGAGCCCGGATCTGGTGCTCGCCTGCATTTCCGGATGTCGCGTTACGTCAATCCGCCGACGCTCGCGCACCCGTGGGATCGCGGCTGGTTTGGCCGAAATTAAGCTACCACTCCAGGCGAAACACGATGAGATGGTTCGGCTGCGCCGTTCCGATATCGGAGAAGCCCCCTCGCGTACTCGTTCCGATGCGGCCAAAGTTTGCCAGGTTTTGCAGATTGTAAACCAGATTGGGCTGGTTGAAGTTGGGACTCTTGAAGGGGTTGTTCATGTCCCAGCGGAGGATAAAGCGCGCGCGCTCGAAAAAGGACCAGTGTTTGGACAGCGAGATTTGCGGCCAGGTAAGTCCCGGCGCTTCGATCACATTGCGGCCCATGGTGCCGGCCGTGAATGCCGCCGGATAGGCAAACGCGCCGGCATTGAGATAAGGAATCTGTGCCTGCGTCGGAAAGCGATCCGGACCGATGCTCCAATCCGGCGTCACCGCATTGGCCCCAGGCAAAAGATCCGGGCGCGAGGCACCGGGAAGATAGTTGTTCGGGCTGCCGGCGAATGAGACCGTGATGGGCGGCCCGGACTGAAATGTCTGTGTATAAGCAATGTCCCAGCCGCCGAGAATGGCGTTCCGGACACCGCCGGCGTTCATGAACTTGCGGCCTCTGCCAAAAGGCAGCTCGTAGGTCATCACGCTGACAAAGCGGTGGCGGATGTCGTAGTTCGCCCGGCCTTTTTCCAGCGCGCGATTGTAGAACGTGATCCCGCCGACGTCACCGTCATTATCCCCGTTATTGATCGCTTTCGAGAAGGTATAGAAGGCGTTGAGAACCAAGCCGTAGGAATAACGCTTTTCGGCTCGAAGCGTCACACCGTGATAGGAATTGTCGCCGTAGTTTGAATAATGGCGGACCGTCCCGAACTGCGGGTACGGCTTATAGTTCTGGCTGGATTGAAAAATGGTTCGGAGAACGGCGGGGTCGTCTGAAATATCGAGTGGAATCTGATTAATATCCCAGGCGTTCTGCAAACGGACACCGCGCGATCCCTGATACGTCACCTCCGCTAGCCAATTCTGCGTAAAGTTCCACTGGAAGCCGGCGGACCAATTCATGATGTACGGAAGCCGTATGTTGGGATCGAGCCACGAGGCCTGCCTGCCGCTGAAGTTTGTACCGACGAAAGGTACAGATCCATCTGGTGCGACCTGGAAGTCGAGCGAAGGAGGGCCGTTCTGGAGCTGAAACACAGGACGCGGATCGCCGGGAGGCGCCTGTATCGTTGCCGTAGCGAAGTATTCTTCAAAGTTCTGGTTTAGCCCGTTGGTCATCAGGTCCTGAGTAATGATTCCGAACGAAGATCGAAAAACGAAGTTCGGCTTAATCTGCCAGGCGACACCCAGACGCGGCTGAAAATTGTTCAGGTCTTTCGCGGCGAGTGGTCCGGTGGGATGAGTAATCGCTCCGCGGAGGCCGGTTATGGGATCGTTGACGGCCGGATCGAACTGGGACTGGAGCCCGTACTTCGTCTGGAACGGCGTTTCGTAGCTCCACCGCAGACCGGCATTAATCGTGACATTGCGGAAGATCTTGAAATCATCCTGGATATACAGAGCATGCGACCACCAGCGAGGCAACCACGTGGTTAGAGACTGGGTAAAGGTCGCATTGCTGACCGAGCCAAGCAGGAATGCGGCAAAGTCAACACCCGTATTCGGCCGGAACGGGAAGTCGGTTCCGCCAAACCGGTAAGTTCCGGAAGGCAGGGCCGGGATCATCGAGTTATAGCGGGTCCGAATCGTTTCATAGCCGAACTTCAGAGTATGGCGGTTGACAACCTTCGTGAGGTTCTCCTGGAACGTAAAATCTTCGCCGATCTCCTGGGATGCCGAGAGCCCGGCATTGTTCTGACGGAAGAACGTATCCCCCGATGTGCAATTCGACTGGTTATTGCAATTTTGGAAATTCGGGAATGTCGCGCCACTGACGTTGGGAATGCCTAGCTGAGCGGCCCATCCCTGATCCAGTGTGCTGGGCGATACCGTCCCCCGGCGCCGGTTGTACCCCAGTCGAATTTCATTGATCGTTGTCGGATTGATCGTGAAGGTATCGGAGATCACTACATTGCGCTGGTCGATCGGGATCGGCACCGCGCGCCAGTCGTACTCGCGCCAGGCAATTTCCGGAGAGTAGCGGTCGCGCCAGGCGCGATGGCGCACCTGCGAATACCTTCCGAAAAAACGATGGTTCGACGAGAACTGCTGGTCGATTTTGGCATCGAACCGCGTGCGATACGAGCGATAGTTCGTCGGGGCAATCAGGTTGTTAGTCGGCCCCGTAGCCCGATTGAAGGCACGCTGCGTATTGTTTTCTGGCGTGTAGGGATTCCGGCCGAGGAAGTTGTTGACCGCCGAATCGTAGCGCGACTGCGGAACCTGGTTATTCGGGAACGGCAGGCGATACCAGCAATCTGATCCAGCGGGCTGACACATCGAATTTTGTCCGAACTGCGTTGTTGTGGGATCGTAGATGGGATTCAGCCCTCCGAAATTGAAATTTCCGGCAAGCATCTCGGGCGACGGCACAGCCAGAGTTGCAGTTTCACTGGCCTTTTCGTGGTGGCGCTGGAAACCGAAGAACCAGAAGGTCCGGTTTCTGCCATCGTAAATTTTCGGAAGATACACCGGGCCGCCCATCGTTGCGGACATCTCGTGGTAGGAGAACGGATTGTTGCGCGGCAGCTGTTCCAGATAGTTGCGATGGATCAGGTTCTTCTGGATGTATCGATCCTCTGCCGATCCATGCCACTGGTTGGTACCGGACTTAAACACGGTGGATAGCAGGCCTCCGGCGGAATGGCCGAACTCAGCGGGCAGACCCGTCGTGAACAGCTTCACCTCCTGCAGGGCGTCTATCGTCGTGGACATCACCTGATTTGTGGAGCCGATCATCGATCGCACCGGCTCCTTGCCGCTGACGCCGTCCAGCGTGAACCCCAGTGCGCGTTCGCGCTGCCCCACTACATGCTGGCCATTGATATTCGACGTCGAAGGCAAATACAGCATGACCCGGAAGGCGTACTTCTGCAGCACCGGAATCTTGACGATCGTCTCCCCTTCGAGCACCTGCCCCGTCGAGGTCGTTTCCGTTTCGAGAAGGGGAGCCGACCCCGTCACATTCACCGATTCCGTCACGGCTCCCACTTCCAGCTGGACATCGATACGCGGTTGTTCGCTTGTGCGGAGAATGATGCCTTCCCGTACATAACGCTTGAATCCCTGCGCTTCAATCGTCAGGCGGTAGGTGCCCGGGTTGAGCGCCGGGATGTAATAACCACCTTCCGCACCAGAGATTCCATTCGAAACAAACTGCGTATTAACGTTGGTTATTGTGATAGCGGCTCCGGGAACGACCGCGCCGGTGTTATCGGTGACTGTTCCCACAACGGTCGCAGTGCCTGTAGTTTGGGCAAACGAGGCTGCGGCGGACAAGAGCGAAACCAAAAAACCTCTGAGCATAAGTAAACTCCATCTGCGCAAAGTCTTTCAGGGGAATTCGCCTGATTTTGTGGAAGAATATGCCACTAAGTCGGTAAACGTCAAGAACTTTCCTTGGCGTTCAGAAATTCTTACCAGCGGTTATGCGTGCGATATCGCACACTCACTGCCTTTATGTGGCTTCGTGAGATTTAACATTTGCGCGATACATATGCGCTAAAATTACTGCAAAGTTAGCTTGGGGGCCAAATGTTGTCTGCTACTTTTCGTTGGACTTTTATCTTCCTGTGCGCCACGTCGATTTCCCTCTGGGGCCAAATCACTGGTGAATTGAAGGGGCTTGTCACCGATCAATCCGGAGCTGCCGTTGGTAATGCCAAAGTGGTTTTACGCAGCACAGACACCGGAGAAACTCGCGGAACTTCGACCGACGAAGCCGGTCTATTCGCATTCAATCTGCTAAAAATCGGGAACTATCAGGTGCGCGTAGAGGCCAGCGGCTTTCGAGCCACCGACACGCCGGCACAGGTGCGCGCAGGCGAGGTATCAAGCGTTCGCTTGAGCCTGGAAGTCGGGCAGGTGACGGAAACCGTCACAGTTTCAGAATCCGTACTGCGCCTAGATGTTGAGAACGCGCAGGTACAGCGCGCCTTTACGGGATCGCCTGTTCTGGATCTTCCGGTCAACCGCAATCCGAATAACTTTGCCCTGGCGTCTCCGGGTGTTGCTCCGGTCACCGACAACAACCCGTTTCTCGGATCAGGGAGTTTCAATTCGAACGGCGGTCGCGGACGGGGCAACAACATCACCATTGATGGAATTACCGCCACCGACGTTTCCGTGACGGGCACAGGCGGAACGATTGATCCGCTCATCTTCCAAACAATCCAGGAAGTGAAGATTATCACGAATAATTTCAGCAGCGAGTATGGCCGGAATTCCAGCTCCCAGGTGCTGTATCTGACAAAATCCGGAACAAACATGCTTCACGGGGAAGTATTCGAGTTCTTCCAGAACGATAAGTTGAATGCTCGCCCCTTTTTTGACACCACGGGCCAGACAAACATTGTTCGCTACAACCAATACGGGTTTGTCGTCGGCGGTCCGGTTTTCATTCCGAAGATCGCCGACCTTCGCAATAAGGTTTTCTGGATGTTCGGCTATGAGGGTCAGAAACAGCGTGGAGCGGGAGCTTCTCGAATCGCGCGGGTACCTACGCCGCAGATGATGGAGAGCGTAACTGATCCTACCGCTCTTCAGATCCTTCAGACCTACCAGGTTCCCACCAGCCCGACCGGTCAGTTGACGACGCAAGGGCCCAACACTGCCGATGTTTGGAAATGGAATCTACGCGGCGATTTTGTGCTGTCGGAGCGGGATACGTTGTGGCTTCGCTACAACCCCGCCAGCTCCGAAGCGGTTGATGCGGGGCTGGCCTTTGTCGGTTCGAACCTGCCCGGCTTCGGAGCCACCAGCGCAGGCACACCGCGCCAGGCCATTGCCGCACATACTCATGTGTTTGGCGCGTCTGCCGTGAACGAATTCCGGTTTGGCTTTGGCCAAAGCGACGCGGGCTTCCCGATCGATACACCCTATCCGCTTGGACCGCGCATCACCTTTCAGAGCGGCGAAGTCACCGGACTCGGCGTTTGGGAAGGACTGCCGCAAGGCCGCGAGCAGCGGACGTATCAGTTCAACAATAACTTTTCGTTCCAGACGGGACGGCATAACATCAAGCTGGGCGCTGAGGTGTACTATTTGCAGGCGGACAGTACATTTGACGCCCTTCAGCGGCCAACACTGGCGTTTGCGACTTTTGACGACTTCGCGGTTGGCAGACCAGCCACGTATCAACAACGGTTCGGTAGTTCAATGCGCCAGAACCGGGTAACCAATGTGTTCGGCTTCGCGCAGGACGATTGGAAAGTCACTCGCAACTTTACGCTGAATCTCGGTGTCCGCTGGGAGCGTGCCGGAGGGCCTAAGGAGCTAAACGGCACCATCTCGAATCTCGATCTCGGCGTGAAAACGCCGTACGGAGCCGCGGGCGCCGGTCCTTTCGGCCTCCTCCAGCAGGGCCAGCCAAGCTTCTTTACCAACAACAATTGGGCGCCCCGTGTCGGGTTCGCGTGGTCCTTGGGGCAAAAGACGGTGCTTCGTGGCGGTTATGGAATGGCCTACGATTTTGTCTTCCTGAATCCGATCACCAACCAGCGGTTCCTACCGCCCTTCATCGTCACCGGGACGCTGTCCGGTCAGGGAAGCTTCGTCGACGGAAACTCCTTCAGCAACATCGTTGGCGGAACATCGACGATCCAACAACAAACCGCTGCGCAGGTTGGGAACCTGTCCACGAGTGTCCTCAACTGGGGCGCGATCTCGCCGGCCATCGATTTCAACCTCAACAATTCGCAAGTCCAGCAATGGAACTTCGGCATTCAGCAGGAAACCGTCGGCGGGATTGTGGTGAAGGCTAGCTATGTCGGCACCAAAGGGAACTTTTTGCCGCGCGGCCGGGACCTCAATCTAATTGCGAACCAACCAGCTCCGGCGACAAGCTTAGATGATGAAACCGTGCGTCTTGCCGATTTCCAAACTGCCTTCCAGAGATTGAACGGCGGCGCAACACAATACAGCAACCGTATTGATCCGCGGTACAACGCGATTGTATATACCGAAAGCTCAGCCAATTCCAGCTACCATTCCGCTCAGTTGGAAGTGGAACGCCGCTTCGCTCGAGGGTTTTTCTTCAATGCAAATTACACGTTCGGAAAATCGATTGATGACAATTCCGATGTCCTGAACGTGTTGATCAATGACAGTCCCAATCAACAGAACCCCCGAAACAACAGGGACAATCGCGCGCCGTCCCAGTTCGACTTGCGGCACCGGTTTGTCCTGGTGGCCGACTGGCAATTACCCTGGGGCCGCGGTTCATCAAACTGGTTTGTGCGGTCGGTGGCGGCAGGTTGGTCCATTGCGGGAATCACCACGTTCCGTTCCGGCTTCCCGGTGACGTTCGATTCTGCCGCTCGGCGTGGAATCAATCCGCTCACTGTCCTTGGCGGAGGCGCTCAAGTGCGTCCGAACGCCGCCGGGACGCTGGACCCGCAATTCAAGCCGGCAGGATCCGAGGGCGCGCCGTTCGGGACTATCAATCCAGCGGGCGTTCAAGCGGTGTCCGCGTATGCCAACAGTCTCGGCCTTTCGCAGCCGCTGCTCGGCAATTTTGGTTCACTCGGCCGAAACACATTCCGTCTGAACGGTATGAATAACTTCGACCTGAACGCGTATAAGAACTTCAATATCCGCGAGGGAGTTTACTTCCAGCTGCGCGGTGAGTTCTACAATGCTTTTAACAACACGGCATTTCAGGATATCGACCGCAATATTACGAGCACCACGTTTGGGCAGTATCAGACGGTGGCGCAGAATGCGCGGGTGATTCAATTGGGCGCGCGCTTCGTCTTTTAAAGCGCGTAGCTCTATCGGATTAAGCCCCTTGATGCCCGGTGCGCGAGGGGCTTTTCTTTTGCCGGTAGCAGGTTCGTGAAAACGCGATTGCTACAATCGAAGCTTGGAGAGAGGAGGAGCATGTCTTCCGGGAAGCAATCCTCGTTACCGCAATCTCTTGGTGAACTGCGACGGAGCCGGTACGCAGAACAGTACGCCGGGAATCCGAACGTAAAGGATGAGCTCCGCGCCAACTTAATCTCCCGGCTGCAGTCTCCCGGCCCACTGTTTCCCGGCGTCCTCGGGTTCGACGACACGGTTATTCCGCAAGTTGTCAACGCCATCCTTTCGCGGCATAACTTTATCCTCCTGGGGCTTCGCGGGCAAGCGAAGACGCGGCTGATCCGGATGCTGGCCAGCTTACTCGACGAGTGGTTGCCCTACCTTGCCGGTTCGGAAATTCGAGATAACCCCTTTGCGCCGATCTCGAAGTATGGGCGCGAGCTGGTGGCCGCGCAGGGCGACGACGCCCCGATTGCCTGGCTCTCCCGCGATCAGCGCTATGTAGAAAAGCTGGCGACGCCGGATGTCACCATCGCCGACATGATTGGTGACATCGATCCGATCAAGGCCGCGCGCCGCGGCGCCGACATCTCCGACGAACTGACCATCCACTACGGGTTGCTGCCGCGGGCCAATCGAGGCATTTTCGCCGTCAATGAACTGCCCGATCTTGCCGGAAAGATCCAGGTCGGCTTGTTCAACATCATGCAGGAAGGCGACGTACAGATTAAGGGCTATCCGGTCCGCCTTCCGTTGGATGTGCTGCTGGTCTTCACGGCGAATCCGGAGGATTATACGGCCCGCGGGAAGATCGTTACGCCGCTTAAAGATCGCATCGGCAGCGAGATTCGTACTCATTATCCGTTGACGGTTGAGCATGGCATGGGGATCACCGAACAGGAAGCCTGGGCAAAACGCGACGGTCCGGTGGCTTCGGAAATTCCTCTTTTCATTCGCGAGATCATAGAGCAGCTGGCGTTCACTGCGCGCGAAGATAAGCGAGTGGACAAGCGCTCCGGCGTCTCACAGCGATTGCCGATTTCTGTCCTCGAGAACGTCCTCTCGAATGCGGAACGGCGGGCGCTTGTCTCAGGGGAAGCGGAAGCGGTCCCGCGAGTGGCCGATATCTATGCAGCGCTTCCTGCGATAACGGGAAAGCTGGAGCTCGAATACGAGGGCGAGCTGAAGGGCGGCGACACCGTGGCGCGCGATCTGATCCGTCAGGCGCTTGGAAAGGTGTTCACCAAATATATGGACGGCATAAGCCTCCGGCAGGTAATCCAGTGGTTCGAGTTGGGCGGTTCGATCCGGCTCGGCGCGGATCGTCCGGCGGCGGAGTTGATCGAGCAACTGGAGCCAATCCAAGGTCTGATGGAGCATACGGCCCGGATCAACGTGGCCGCCGATGCTTCCGGGGGACTGCGAGTCGCGGCGGCGGAGTTTCTGCTCGAAGGCCTGTACGCCCATCGCCGGATCTCGCGCGACGAGGAGCTGGCGTTTGTCGCCGAACAGCGCAGGCGTCCACCGGAAGCGCCCATCGAAGAAGAGGATGGCGAGGACGACCGCCGGGGGCGGCGACGCCGCCAGTTTAACTAGCACCATGCGTTCAGTCCGATACGGAAAATTCATTGCCGAAGACCTCGGCGTCGACGCGCAGGATCTGATGAAGGCGCTCTCCGACTTTCTGCTGAACTCCGGATTTCACTCGCAATTCTCCCAATTCGGTGAATGGGACCCGCAATCGCTCGATGCGCTGAAGGATGCCATCGAGCAGGCTCTCCGCTCGGGTGATTTGTTCTCCGAAGATCAACGGCAGGAATTGTTGGAGCAGCTGGAATCCATGTCACGGCAGGACATGGAAGATTTGCTCGAGCGGCTGGTCCAGAAGTTGGTGGACGAGGGTTATCTGAACACCGACGAGCAATCTTCGGAACCTGGTGGGGGCATGGGCGGCTCCGAAAGCCGCGCTCAGTTCGAGGTGACGGATAAGTCGCTCGACTTTCTCGGATTCAAGACTCTGAAAGATCTGATGGCATCTCTTGGGCGTTCGAGTTTCGGTGCCCACGATACTCGCGAGATGGCCACCGGCGTCGAGGCATCGGGGTCGTCGAAGCCTTACGAATTTGGCGACACGCTGAATCTCGATGTGAGTGCAACGCTGTTTTCCGCTATGCAGCGCGAGGGAGTGAAGGTGCCGCTCGAGCTCGACTACCCGGATCTGCACGTACATCAGAGCGAATATCAATCGTCGTGCGCCACCGTACTGATGCTCGATTGCAGCCATTCGATGATTCTTTATGGTGAGGATCGTTTTACCCCGGCCAAAAAGGTCGCGCTGGCGCTGGCTCAGTTGATCCGTACGCAGTTTCCTGGCGACAGCCTGCGCTGCGTGCTGTTTCACGACTCGGCCGAAGAGGTGAATGTATCGCAGCTGGCGCGCGTTCAGGTTGGTCCTTACTACACGAACACACGCGATGGTTTGATCATGGCTCAGCGGCTATTGAGAGCCGAGAAGAAGGACATGAAGCAGATCATCATGATCACCGACGGGAAGCCTTCCGCGCTCACGCTCGATGACGGGCGTATTTACAAGAACGCGTACGGCCTCGATCCGCTGGTGGTTTCGAAGACGCTGGAAGAAGTGAATCACTGCAAGCGTCAGGGAATTTTGATCAACACGTTCATGCTAGCCAGCGATTATGGCTTGGTTAGCTTCGTCCAGAAGGTGACGGAGTTGTGCAAGGGCAAGGCGTATTTCACAACGCCCTATACTCTGGGCGAATACCTGTTGATGGACTTCATGAATCGCAAATCACGACGCGTGCACTGACGTGACCGGGACTTCCCGCAGGCGGTATTCGCCGCGGTAGACTGGAAAGTACACGGCGTCGGGCTGTGGCGCAGCCTGGCTAGCGCGCTTGCTTGGGGTGCAAGAGGTCCCGGGTTCAAATCCCGGCAGCCCGACCAACTTACCACCGGACACATGGGTGACACTTTTGGCCCAAAGGGATTTGGCAAGGGCTGCAAAGTTTTCTCCTCCAGGTC
>CAYTVP010000149.1:0-10259 GCA_964441675.1 uncultured Solibacteraceae bacterium
GTACGTATCCGGAAAACCTAAGGACATGATGGTGCATGCCAAAAAGGGAGCGGCTGTCCGCCCCTTTTTAGACATGGTAAAGACTGCTAGTGCGGCTTCGGAGTATCTGCGGCAGGAGGTTGCATGCCGGGGCTCGCAGCCGGAGCACTACCCGTTGCATCGGCACCTGCGCCCGCCTGCGGCAATGGTGCCGGCGGCTTATTAAGCTCCGCGGGACTGATTAAGCCAGGATCCGGCCCTTTCCAGTTGTATGGTTTCGGCTCGATCCGGCTATTGACGTCGATCATGCACAGCATCAATAGGAGCGCTAGAAAAATCAACGCTGACAGAAAGATAATGCTGTTCACCATGCGGTCGTGGCGAAGATGCATAAAGAAAAGTGCCACCAGTGAACCTTTCACACTCGCAATGGCCAGGGCGATGACAATGTTCATCGTCCCGAAATCAAAGCTGGCTGCCGCGACGGTGATGACGGTCAGGAATAACAGGGCAATGAGGATACCCAGATAAAGCTTCCAATCATTGGGGCCGGCGTGATTGTGCGCGTGGCCGGTATATGTCGTCGTGTGATCGCTCATGTGCCTTATCCAATCAAGTAAAGAAGCGGGAACAAGTAGATCCAGATCAGATCGACTAAGTGCCAAAATAGGCCGACAAGATCGACCGGGGTGAAATAACCGGGCCCGAAATCACCACGAATCGCACGGAAGAGCAATATGCTAATCATGGTCATGCCAATGAGAACGTGAATGCCATGCAGGCCGGTCATCATGAAATAAAAGCTGAAGAAGATATACTCATTGGGCTGTCCCTCGGCATAGTGATAAAACTTACCCGGTAGCAGGCCCTCATGAAACTTGTGGTTGTACTCGAAGAACTTGATCACCAGAAAGGTTCCCGCGCAGACAAGCGTCAATGCCAGATTGGTGATCAACACCTTGCGCTTGCCCATCTGCGCGGCCCAGACGGCAAGCACCATCGTGAAGCTGGAGATCAGCAGAACAACCGTATTGATCGCACCCATAGTGCGGTCAAGATGATGGTGGGCCGCCTGAAAAGCTTCCGGGAATTTTGCCTGTTGTAAGCCGAAGCCGACGAACAAACCGCCGAACATCAGAATTTCCGTGGCCAGGAACAGCCACATTCCCAGCTTCGAGGCGTCAAACTGCTGCTCCATTTCAACGAAATGGTGCTGTAGATTTGGATCGTGATGTCCGTGCTCTTCGTGGCCGTGGCTATCGAGCGTTGCCTGTTGTGTAGACATTCGAAGCGAGATTTTCCTTACGAGGTGTGATGTGAACGCAGCGGCGCGCTGTAATCGTACGGACCATGCGACAGCACCGGCGTCTCTTCGAAGTTATGCGTAATTGGCGGCGATTGCGTGTCCCACTCGAGCGTACGCCCACCCCACGGATTGGGTGAGGCATCCATCGGCTTGCGTAGCGAAGCGATCAAGGTTACGCCGGCGATCAGAAGGCCTAAGCCAAGCACCCAACTTCCGAAGGTGGAGAACGCATGCAGCGGCTGGAACTGATCGAGATAAGTGTAATACCGGCGCGGCATTCCCTGCGAACCCAGGAAAAACTGGGTCAGGAACGTCATATTGAATCCGATAAAAACCAGCGCACAGCCAATGGCTGCCCACTTTTCGTTGTACATGCGGCCAAACATCTTCGGCCACCAGTAATACAGACCGCCAAGGAACGCGATTACCGTGCCGCCCATCATCACGTAGTGAAAGTGGGCCACGATGAAGTAAGTATCGTGCAGATGGATATCCACAGAGAGCGCGCCAAGAAAGAGTCCCGTCAGCCCGCCGATGGAGAACAGTAGCAGAAAACTGAGGGCGTACAGCATCGGCGCCGCTAAATTAATCGAAGCCCGGTAGAGCGTTGCGGTCCAGTTAAATACCTTAATACCGGACGGGATGGCCACCAGGAACGTGAGAAACGAAAAAATAGCCGCGGCCAACTGTGACTGGCCGGACGTGAACATATGATGGCCCCACACTACAAAGCTTATTAACGCAATGGCCACCGAGCTGAAGGCGACCGCACGGTAGCCAAAGATATGCTTGTGGCACATGGCTGGAAGAATTTCAGAAATGATCGCCATGCCCGGCAGAATCATGATGTAGACCGCCGGATGCGAGTAAAACCAGAAGAAGTGCTGAAATAAAACCGGATCGCCGCCGAGCCGTGCATCAAAGATTCCGATCTGGAAGACACGCTCCATCACCAGAAGCAGTAGTGTTATGGCCAGTACCGGCGTCGCCAGAACCTGAATAATCGCCGTGGAATAAATCGACCAGACGAACAGAGGCATCTCAAACCAACCCATGCCGGGCGCGCGAAGCTTATGAACAGTTGTGATGAAGTTAATCCCGGTAAGAATCGACGAAAACCCGAGGACAAACACCGCAAGAGTCATCATGGTTACACTGCCGTCGGTGGTGGTGGAATATGGCGTATAGAATGTCCACCCGGTGTCGACGCCGCCGGTGACAATGGCGCCCACAGCCATGATGGCCCCGAGGCAGTAAACGTAGTAGCTCAGGAGATTCAACCGCGGAAACGCCACATCTTTCGCACCGAGCATCAGCGGCAGGACAAAGTTACCGAGCGCCGCGGGAATGGCCGGGATGATGAACAGGAACACCATGATGGCGCCGTGAAGCGTAAACGCCTGGTTGTACTGTTCCGCGGTCATAATTTCCTGACCGGGTGTCAATAGCTCCAGCCGGACCAGCAAGGCAAAAACGCCGCCCAGGAAGAACGCCGCCAGGACGCTCCACAGGTACATCACACCGATCCGCTTGTGATCGACTGTGGTTAGCCAGCTCCAAATTCCCTTTTCTGAATCGAGGTAATTTGGACTGTGAACCGGACCTCCCGGATGAACTACAGGCGAAGTAAGTGTTGCCATTGACGAACTCCCTTCTCAGTATCTTGTTACTTCTGGGCCTTTATGAACTCCACCAATGCAAGGATCTCGCGATCGCGAAGTAATCCCTGATAAGTGGGCATAATGCCTTCATAGCCCTGCACGATCATCGCCTGCGGTTGCAGAATTGACGTGCGGACGTAATTTTCATCGACCTTCATTGTGCGGCCGTCGCTCATTTTGTGATCCGCGCCGAAGATGCCTTTCCAGCTTGGACCCTGGCCGCGGGAACCGTCGAGGGAATGGCAGGTGATGCAGCCGCGCGTTTCATAGAGAAGCTTTCCGAGCTCGGCCAGCGGCATCTTCCGCATCTCTTCGTCGCCATTCTCCAGGAAGTCCTCGTACTTAACCGGCGTATCCACATAAATCTTGGCATTCATCTGAGAATGCCCCTTGCCACAGTACTCAGCGCACTGTACCTGGTATACGCCAGGCTCGTGAGACTCAAACCATTGCTCGGTATAGCGGTTCGGAAGTACGTCCATCTTGATCCGGAACTCCGGAATATAAAAGCTGTGAAGCACATCCTTCGACTGCATGATTAGCTTTACCGGCTGACCCACTGGAACATGCAAGCTTCCGATCGATCGCAAGCCGTTCGGATATTCGAACGTCCAGAGCCACTTCTCACCGGTGATATTGATTTCCATCACCTCTCCGGGAGCGACGGTGGCATTCATATAATCGCGAAATCCCCAGAAGAAGATGCCAAGGCAAAGCATCAGGGGAATGATGCTCCATGTCAGCTCAAGACCCAAGTGATGCGTAATGTTGGGCGTACGCTCGTTTTCACTACGGCGGCGATAACGGAATACAAACAATCCGATCAGTCCGGAGACGAGCACAAAGAAGAATACGCTCAGCCAGAAGATGAACATGTATAGGTTGTCCACGTCGACGGCATGACTCGTCGCCGCCTTGGGCAACATCAGGTCTCTAAACCAACTCATCGTTTCACCATTTGCCAATTCTGTCCGGATCTTGTCCGGTTACTCGCGTCTTCAATGCTTCACCTCCGCCAGGCGCCGCGGGGTTTGCCGCCGCTCCTTGCGCCATAAACGCCAGAGAAAGAACCCAATTACCGTCATCGTCAATAGCCCACCCAACTTCATGACATTGGTGGCGAAGACAACATAGGCGCCCGCTGCAGGGTCGTAATGGAAGCACATCAGGAGAACGCGCTCAACCGTCATCCCGATTTTTTCTTCCGAGGCTTCCGCCAGCGCCAAACGGACATCTCGCGCCGGATACTTGATGCCATACAGATAGCGCGACACCTTACCTTCAGGGGTCAAGATCATAATGGCCGAGGCGTGCGCATACTGCTTACCCTGCGGATCGAATTTATACCGCCAGCCGACCTGATCGGCCAAGCGCTTCACATTGCCGTTGTAGTCCGTGAAAAAGTGCCAGCCGGGCGCCGGGCGTTCGAAGCTGGATAAAACAGTGGCGCGCTTCTCAACTGCCAGATTCCATGTCTCCGCCGGATCGATCGAGATCGTCACCACATCGTATTCCTTGCCCGGCGTCCAGGGAATGTCGCGGAGCGACGCAACTTCCCCGTTCAGCACAAGATTGCACAGCATCGGACAGGTATAGTAGACGAGGTTCAGAATGACCGGCCGGCCCTGATTGAAATACTTCGACAAGGGCTTCGGATAGCCGTCTGTCCCCATAAATTCGAGGTTAAGATCGATCTGATTGCCCAGTTTTTCATCGACGCCGACGCCCTCAAGCTCCTTGGGAAGCTGGGGGTCAGCCGCGAAACACGGGAGCACCGCGGCCAATACCCAAAGCGCAACTCTGCTACTTCTGTTCAACTCCTGCTCCCGGAGCCGCATTCGGTTGGGCTCCCGGCTGCGCACCGGCGGCGCCGCCTCCCGCCGCTGCTGCCAGCTCTTCCGCGGTCTTGACGCGAGCCGGCCTGGCCGGATAGAACAACTTACCTTGCGCCGCCTCGGCGGCAAACAATTCCATTGCGCGATCGATCGGAAGGCGAACAACGCCCTTCTCACGATCGAGATACCGATAGTGATTCAACTGCTCGGCTTCACGTGTTCGAATTTCCCGCAGCTCCACCGAGTCGCGGGTCAGAACCTTCTCTATCTCGTTCTTCTCGAGCGTAGCTTCAAACAAATAAGTCACTCCGACCACAACCACCACAATCGTCACAAGGATGGCGATTGTGAAAACCGTCACCATACTGGTTGACGGTTCGGTGCGGTCAAACCCTTCCTGCTCCAGCTTTTTGAGCTGCTCAGGGTCGAGTTGGCGAAGGATAATCTCGTCCATCGATATTTCCTTACACGTTGACGTGCGCCAGAGATTGCTCCAGGCGCAGATCGCCCTCCGGCACCAGCGAATGCTTACGGAGCCGCAACCAGAACACCAGAGCGTATACGCTCAACGGCGCGGCCCAGCCCACGGCATCCAGCCAATGAAGAACGATTCCAGATTTATCGAAGTTCGGCATTACAAGCCAATACACATCGATGTAACAGAATGCCAGCGTCCAGATGGCCATGAATACCAGCGAACTCAGGTTCCGCTTGGCCCGGCGCGGCAACAGCGCGAAAAAGGGAACAATGAAAGCGCCGACAAGCAGCACCAGGCTCACCCATCGCCAGCTGCCTACAACCCGCGCCATATAAAACACGGTCTCTTCCGCAAGGTTGGCGTACCAGATCAACAGATACTGCGAGAAGGCGATATAAGCCCAGAATATCGTAAGCGCGAACATCCACTTCCCTAGATCGTGATAGTGCTCGACAGTGATCGACTCCCGCAATACACCGATCCGGCGAAACGCCACGCAGATCAGAAGAATCGCGGCCATGCACGCGCGGCCGCCATCGGCATAAAAATAGATGCCGAAGATCGTCGAGAACCAGTGCGGGTTCAGCGACATCACCCAGTCGAACGAGGCGAACGATACCGAAAGAAACGTTACCAACAGGCCCGGAGCGGCCCAGCGCGAGGAAGAATCCATCTGCGCCACCGAATGTGTTTTATCCTGCTTCGTTGAATTCGAGTAAATCTTCAACGCGATCACCGACCAGATGGCGATATAGACGAACGAACGGATCGTAAATCCATTGATATTCAGCCAGGGTGCCTTGCCTTGCAGAAGCGCATCGTGGGCGACGTGGTCGGCATGGGTCCATTCAAACAATGTGTGCGAGCCCGCGAGTACCGGCAGAATCAGAATTGCAGCCACTGGAATCGTCGCGGACGCGGTCTCGAAGAAACGCCGCACCGTAACACTCCAGGCCGAGCCGGTCAGGTACATCACCATTACGAAAAACAGACAGCCGAGCGGGATCAGCGTGGCATTTAAGAACCCGACCAGATAAGACTGGAAAAACCGGTCCGGATTGAGAAAATACCCGGCAATCGCACCAGTCCAGGAAAGCAAAATCAGGAATGCGATGACGTTCCTGCCCTTGATCCACGCCGCATCATCGATACGCCAGGATTCCCGAACCTGTAAAGTTGTTGCGTGTTCCGTCATGCGTTTCCCCTAGCGAAGCTCCGGGCGTAAATTCGCCGGCACGTCGTTTACTGTGCCTCGCGTCGACCGCTGCAGTGCCCGCAGGTAAGCAATGATCGCCCAGCGGTCGCGTTCCTCTACCTGAAACCGGTATCCCGGCATCGAACGCCGGCCCTGGGAAACTACTTCGTAAATTTCACCGTCAGGCATAGTCTGAATCCGATCTTCCATCAGATTAGTAGGCTGCCAACTCAACTCTTTCTTTGACACCGGCCCGGCGCCCTGGCCAGTGCGATCGTGGCACGGAGAGCAGTAAATGTTGAACCGCTGCTGTCCGCGGCGCAGCAGGTCGGGAGTAACCGGCACCGGATTTTTTCCGACCCACATTCCCTTGTCGACGCCCGTATGAAACACGACGTCCTCTTTTAAATAACCGACCGCTACTGTGCCTTCGATAGGCCGCCGGTTTGAGCGGCCATCCGAGAACAGCGGACTCACTGTTTGAGGCTTGTATTTCTCCTGACGGTCCATGTCGGGCCAAACCTCAATCGGAGTGGAACGCTGCGGACCGGCACAACCCGCCAAAACGAGTACAGCAACCGGGAGTATCAGGAAACGCGGCGTCATTCTTCCACCATCTCCACCGCATCGGCATCGAGTGAGCGGAGAAGCCGGGCGGCCTCGACCGCTTCGAACATTGGATCGTCTTTGCTGATCGCCAGAACAAACTGATCGTCAGTAATCCGTCGCGCATTGCGGAAATTGAAAATCGGATGATAAAGCTTCGGCAGCCCGTTCAATGCCAGCATGCCGAAAACAGAAGTGAACGATGCCAGCAGCACCGTTAGCTCGAAGGTGATCGGAATGGACGGCTCGAACGCGAACAAGGGCTTGCCGCCAATAATCAGCGGATAGGACCGCATCGCCGTCCAGGCCGGCAACAGCAGCGGATCGCCCGCTCCGGTCCACCACTGCAACAACAGCGCCAGACACATTCCGGTGAACCCGCCGACCAGCACAAAGTACCCGAGCTTTGATGGCGGAATACCGAGAATGTCATCGATCCCGTGTATCGGGAACGGCGTATAAGCTTCCAGGCGGACGTAACCGGCCTTGCGCATTTCTTTCGCCGCGTGCAGAAGTTGCTCCGGCGAATTAAAAGCGGCCGCCACTCCGTGAACTTCTTTGTCCCGCATTAGTGTTTCGCTCCATGACCGGCATGCTCGACGTGCTGCTCATGGTGAAGAACCCCCTTCACTTCGCTCATTGCGATCACCGGCAGGAACCGGATGAACAGCAGGAATAGCGTCATGAAGAAGCCGAGAGTCCCGACGAAGGTTCCGATATCAACGATCGTCGGCCGGAAATAACCCCAGCTCGACGGCAGATAATCGCGGTGCAGACTGGTGGCAATAATTACAAACCGCTCGAACCACATACCGATATTGATGAAGATCGCGGCGATGAACATGATCGGTACGGACGTGCGGCACTTCTTGAACCAGAAAATCTGGGGCACCAGTACGTTGCAGGTCACCATCGACCAGTAGGCCCACCAGTAGGGTCCGAGGATGCGGTTCTTGAACGCAAACTGTTCGTACTGGTTGCCCGAATACCAGGCAATGAAAAGCTCAGTGCCATAGGCGTAGCCGACAATCATTCCAGTAGCCAGCATCACCTTGCACATGTTTTCAAGGTGGCGAATCGTGATCAGGTGTTCGAGTTTCAACGACCAGCGCGCCACGGTCATCAAGGTCACCACCATGGCGAATCCGGAGAAGATGGCGCCTGCGACGAAGTATGGCGGGAAGATCGTGGTGTGCCACCCGGGAAGAACAGAGACTGCGAAGTCGAAAGACACGATGGTATGGACCGATAGCACCAGCGGCGTCGAGAGGCCAGCCAAAATCAGGTAAGCCATTTCGTAATTGCGCCAGTGCTGCGCGGCGCCTCGCCATCCGAGTGCCAGCGCGCCGTAAATATAGGCGCGGATGCCGGTGGCGCGGTCGCGTATCGTGGCGAGGTCGGGAATCAAGCCGACGTACCAGAACAACAGGGATACCGTTCCATAGGTAGAAACCGCGAAAACGTCCCACTCGAGGGGGCTGCGGAAGTTCTGCCACATGTTCAAGTCCGTATTCGGTATCGGGAACAGCCAATAGGCAGCGCGCCATGGCCGGCCAGTATGAAAGAGTGGATATTGCGCCGCGCAAGCCACGGCAAATAACGTCATCGCTTCTGCCGCGCGGTTGATAGACGTACGCCACTTTTGCCGGAACAGAAACAAAATTGCCGAGATCAATGTGCCGGCGTGGCCGATACCGATCCACCAGACAAAGTTGGTAATATCCCAGGCCCATCCAACCGGCGAGTTATTGCCCCAGGCTCCGATACCAGTGGCTACCAGGTAGCCGAGCATCGAAAACATCATGCCGGCCACCAGCGCGGAAGCGCCAAAAGCCATGTACCACTGAATGGGCACCTTCCCTTCGATAATTCGAGCGATATCGTCGGTAACAGTGGAGTAAGTCGAGTTGCCCTGAACGAGGCGGGGTGTTACCTCGTCCAGCATTTCAGGTGTGCGAATGGCTACATCAGCCATGATGTTCCTCCGCAGCCGGGACGAGTTCCGGATTGGGATTTCGTAACTTCGCCAGGTACGTCGTTCTGGGCCGGGTATTCACTTCGCCGAGAAGCGAATAATTGCGCGGCTGCGCTTTCAGCTTGGAAACCTGGGTATTCGGGTCATTGATATCGCCGAAGACGATCGCTCCGGCGGGGCAAGCCTGCTGGCACGCCACTTGAATTTCGAGATCCGCGATCGGGCGCCGGCCTTCCGTCTTCGCCAGAATCTTCTTTTCCTGAATCCGCTGCACGCAGTATGTGCACTTCTCCATGACGCCGCGCGACCGGACGGTGACGTCGGGATTGGCGACCATCTTGTCCACTTCGAGAAAGTGCTTGTGGAAGTTCAGGAAGTTGAACCGGCGGACCTTATACGGACAGTTGTTATTGCAATACCGTGTGCCGACACAGCGGTTGTACGCCATATCGTTCAAGCCTTCAGGCGAGTGAACGGTCGCGGCCACCGGGCAGACCGATTCGCACGGCGCATTTTCGCAGTGCATGCAGGGAACCGGCTGCAGCAGCGCCTGCGGGTCCTCATCCGTTCCGCTATAGTAACGGTCCAGCCGGATCCAGTGCATTTCGCGTCCGCGGGCAACCTGATCCTTACCGACCACCGGAATGTTGTTCTCCGCCTGGCAGGCCACCATGCAGGCATTACAGCCGATGCAAGTATTGAGATCGACCGCCATGCCCCACTGGTAGCCCGTCTTGTAGTCCCACCAGCCGTAAATCGACTCATCCGGAGCCTCAACCATCTCCTTGGCGAATTCCGGCTCTTTCCGGTAGTGCTCGATCGAGCCTTCCCGGATCAGCGGGCGGCCCTCCATCGAGTGATGCTCCTGGGTGGTCACCAGCACATGGGAACCGTCCACCCGGGAAACCTCGACTCCTGCGAAGTGAACGCCGGCGCCGCGGATCGGGTAAATATCGAACCCGGCCTGACGCCCGACATTGCCTATCTGCTTTCGTCCATACCCGACAGGGACGGTGATGGAGTCATCGGCCTGTCCGGGCTGAATCATTGCGGCAATCTCGACAGACTGCCCGCCAAGAGAAATCTTCAGAATGCTGCCATCCTGAACTTCCAGTTTGCGCGCCGTTGCAGGTGAAACTAACGCGGCGTTGTCCCACACCAGCTTCGTCATGGGATCGGGCGCTTCCTGTAGCCAGGCGTTGTTCGCAAACCGGCCGTCGAAGG
>CAYTVP010000150.1:0-10235 GCA_964441675.1 uncultured Solibacteraceae bacterium
CCGCCTTTTATCAGAGAGCGAGTATCGAAACCTTCCTCGCCGGTCTATTCGACGAGCTCTCCATCGCGCGCATCGAAATTGACATGATCGAGTTCAACGGCCCCGCGTTTCTCCGCCAGGACGCGCGCGTGTGGTGTCTGGCGCTGCTAGGCCGCCGCATGGCCCACGCCGTTATGTTCGATAACCAATCAAAAGTTACAGAACCCTCAAGCGTGTTGCGGAAGCGGCCGTTGGTCGTGATGCGAGGCAGCTTCAGCCATCCCGAGCTTTTTGACTCCGGCCTCTTTCAAGCCGCCAGTCAGCAATTGGTTGCCGAAGGCACAAGGTTCGAGCGCGAGCCCGTCACAGTGCTCGAAATGACGACTCATCCTGTTAGCGGCGACGAGACCCTTACTAGCGCCGAGATGGTGGCATGCGTCCAGCAACTGACCAGCCGAGGGTTTGTGATGGTCACAGATTATCCGGAAACTTATCTGCTGAGCGACTACCTTCGGCGTCATTCCACAGAACCTGTTCGGTTCATCATGAGTGTTGTAGCAGTGGCTAAAATTATTCACGAAGCTTTTTATCATGATCTACCTGGAGTACTACTGGAAGGTCTCGGCCGGCTGTTTGCGTCAAATGTGAGGCTGTATGTTGCACCCATGCCAGCAGGAGCGTTCAACGCCATAGTGAAAGACTTGTCAGGCACGCTTGCGGTGAAAGAGTTGGTGGACAAGAGTCTGGTGACGCTGGATGATCTGACGCCTTCGATACCAGCTCTTCATCTGTTCGAGTATCTCCGAGCTTGCGACCGGGTGATAGCCCTACAGCTAGCGCGTTGAGCGGCGCGGAACAATCGAAACTGCCGTTCCTCAGCGATCTTTTTCGGCAGGCCCGTGAGATGAACTTTGGCAATCCCACCTAGCCAGGTGCGTTCTAAGCCTGAATTTTTTCTTCCTCCTATGGAGTCCAAAAAGCCCGCCACGGTATCTCGAGAAACGCCTGTCAATCACTTTGGAGCAGGTCAGAATAATGCTCGACGTCCCCATATGCTCGACGTCCCCAAAATTTCAATGTATGCTTATAGACTGACAAAATCTATGCTGCCGACAGACTGCCTTTCGCAAAAGGATGTAGGATGGCTATTTATCTTAGTGGGAATGGCCATCGCGATGTCGGGTTGTGGACCCGAAGTAGCTGAGACGAAAGGGACATCTCAGGCGCAGGCCGTCCCCGTGGTAGTAGCGTCCGTCCAGCAGAGAACTGTACCGGTGTACTCGGAACTCACTGCGCGAACCGACGCTAATGACTCCGTGGATATCCGTGCTCGCGTTAAGGCATTTGTCATGACCCAGAACTACCAGGAAGGCACGATGGTAAGGAAGGGTCAGACGCTCTTCACACTAGACCGGCGTGAATACGATGCGCAGTTGATGCAAGCTAAGGCACAGCTCGCCAAGGCCGAGGCGGATTTGGCACAAGCCAAGGAGAGAACCGTTGTCGACACTGCGCAAGCAAACCTCAATATCGCACTCGCACAATTAAATAAGTCCAATCAGGATGTCACTCGCTTGCAGCCTCTAGCCGAGCAGCAGGCGGTGCCACAGCAGGACTACGATGATGCCTTGGCGGCGCAAACGGCGGCGCAGGCCGATGTAGAAGGCAGAAAGGCTGCGCTGAATACCGCGAAGGTAAACCAGATCGCTGGAATTCAACAGGGCGAGGCTGCCGTGCAAGCTGCCAGGGCCACCATTAGTCAGGCAGAGCTCAATATCGAGTTCTGTAACGTCACTTCCCCGATCGACGGCATTGCGGGCACGCGGCAAATAGCGCCTGGAAACCTTGTCGGCCAAGGAGAGGCCACGTTGCTGACAACGGTCTCCAACATGAACCCAATGCGTGTCTTTGTCAGCATCAGCGAGCGTGAATACCTGACGTATTCGCGGATGAGATCGCAAGGCAAGTTAAAGGCAGGCTCCAATTTGGAGCTGATCTTGGCCGATGGCAGCACCTTTTCGCACAAGGGTCACATCATCATCGCCGACCGTGCCGTCGATGTTAAGACTGGAACTCTCAGCATTGTCGCCGAGTTTCCGAATCCCAATGCACTGCTGCGGCCGGGGCAGTTCGGACGTGTACGCCTGGCTGCCACCATCGCTGAAGATGCTCTCTTGGTACCACAGAAAGCCGTCACCGAGATGCAAAGCGCCAAAATTGTCTACGCTGTCGGGTCCGACAATAAGGTTCAACTGCGCAGCGTAACGCTCGGCGAGCGTGTAGGCGAAGATTTTATCGTCACAGAGGGTTTGAAGGCCGGCGAGAAAATCATCATTGAGGGCGTCTCTAAAGTTCGGCCAGGATCTGTTGTTGAGCCTACGGAGAAACCGCTAACCTCCGAACCGGCCCAAAAGGGCATCTAGCGCATGGCCAAGTTCTTTATTCACCGCCCGGTATTCGCGATGGTCATTTCGCTGATCATCCTGCTGGCGGGCGGCATCAGTCTCAAGACGCTACCTGTCGCACAGTACCCTCAGATCTCGCCTCCCACGGTTGAGGTGGAAATTAACTATCCGGGCGCCAATGCCGAAACCGTGGAGCAATCCATTGCCACAAATGTTGAAGCCGAGGTGAACGGCGCCGAGAACATGATCTACATGTCCTCGAAGTCGTCGTCGGATGGCCGGTATGTGTTGACCTGCACCTTCAAGGTAGGAGCAAACCTGGACCTGGCAAACGTTGACGTTAACAACCGCGTCAACAAAGCACAG
Source organism: uncultured Solibacteraceae bacterium (assembly GCA_964441675.1). Lineage (GTDB taxonomy): Bacteria > Acidobacteriota > Terriglobia > Bryobacterales > Bryobacteraceae > JAPKYZ01. The sequence continues at coordinate 2,751 of CAYTVP010000150.1, forward strand.
GCTAAGCTGCCCAAGGAAGCCGTGGCGGCGGGCATCTCCGTGAAGAAGAAGTCGCCGGACATGCTACTTGTCGTGTCGATCTATTCGCCCGACAGTACCTTCGACGAGACATTCCTCTCCAACTTCACTTCAATCAACCTAGTGGATGCAATTGCGCGAACGCCCGGCGTGGGTTCCACGATGATCGTCGGCCAGCGTGACTATGCAATGCGATTCTGGGTCAGGCCAGACAAGCTTGCGAAGCTCGGGCTTACAGGGACTGATCTCGCGAATGTCGTCAACGAGCAGAACCTCGTGGCCGCTGCGGGCCAGGTTGGACAGCCGCCGGCGAAGGCCGGAACTCAGTTCCAATACTCGGTCAATGTGAAGGGGCGTCTTACAGATCCGGGGGAGTTCGACAACATGATAGTCCGGACGTTGCCGGACGGCTCCATTCTGCGAATGAAGGATGTCTCGCGCGCCGAGCTTTCGGGCAAGACCTACACAAGCTTCGGCCGTAAGGATGGAATTCCTGCGACGTTGCTGATCATTTATCAGTTGCCCGGTGCGAATGCCATCGAGACAGTCGAAAAACTGAAGACGCTTCTCGAAGACACCAGCAAGATGTTCCCCCCCGGTCTCGAATATCGGATCTCTCTCGACACGACGACCTTCGTCGAGGTTGCGATCGACGAAGTGTTTCACGCGCTTCGCGATGCGATCATCCTGGTTCTCATCGTAGTGTTCGTCTTTCTAGGAAACGTTCGCGCCACGTTTATTCCCATGCTGGCTGTTCCCGTTTCACTAGTCGGCACCTTTGCGGCATTCGCCGCGCTCGGGTTCTCCATCAACACGCTAACGATGCTGGCCGTGGTGCTGGCTGTGGGCATCGTGGTGGATGACGCAATCGTCGTCGTCGAAGCGGTGGAGCATCATATAGGACACGGACTCAGCCCACTCCAGGCCACGGAGAAGGCGATGGACGAAGTGAGCGGTCCGGTCGTGGCCATTGGCCTCGTGCTATGCGCCGTATTTGTTCCGGTATCTTTCATGGGTGGTATTGTCGGACAGCTCTACCGGCAGTTCGCGATTACAATCTCCATCTCAGTCATCCTGTCGGTGGTCGTGGCGCTGACACTGACTCCGGCGCTCTGCAGCATGCTCTTGCGTCCTCGCAAGGAGATACGAGGGCCGGTCGGCGCGTTTCTTCGCGGCTTCAACAGAATCTTCGACAAGACGACTGGTGGATACCTCAGCGGAGTTAGCTTTTTCCTTCGCCGCACCATCATCGGCTTGGCATGCTTGGCCGGGCTTTGGTTGGGAGCGGGAGGTCTGATGATGAAGGTGCCCGCTGGATTCGTCCCCTTTGAAGACCAGGGTTATTTCTTTGCAGTGTTCAACCTTCCTGATGGCGCCTCAATGGAACGCACCGATGAACTGCTGCAACACGCGGAAGCTGATTTAAAGGGTGTGCCCGGTGTGCAGGAGGTGATCGTCATGGGCGGTTTGAACCTGCTTACCAACGCATACACGTCCAATAACGCTTCAATCATCGTCATGCTGAAGCCTTGGGATGATCGCCCCAGCGAGGAACTACAACTAAAAGCCATCCTTGCGAACGTAACTCGCAAGTTCGCGTCGTATCCGGAGGCGGTTTCGCTCGTGTTCCCGCCACCACCCATCAACGGCCTTGGCAACGCAGGTGGCTTCGTCTACGAGTTACAGGATAAAGCCGGACGGAGCCCGGAAGAACTCGACGCCGTCAAGGAAAAGGTGATGCAAGCGATGGCGCAACGGCCCGAGATCACGGGAATCTATTCCGGGTATCGGACCAGCATCCCGCAGATCAAGCTGGATATCGATCGTGAGAAGGCCCGCACACTGAACATTCCAATCAGTGACGTCTTTCAAGGCCTGCAGATTTACCTCGGCGGGCTTCAGGTGAACGACTTCAACCTCTTCGGTCGTACGTACAAGGTCATGCTTCAAGCCGAGCAGGACTTCCGCAAGACACCGGAAAGCATTAATGACATCTACCTGCGCTCTGGAGACGGGTCGATGGTGCCGATGTCCACGATCAGCAAGATCAGCATGATGACGGGGCCGGATATCCTGCAACGTTACAACATGTTCCGCACGGCGGAAATCAACGGTTCCAACGCTCCGGGTATCTCGACGAGTCAGGCACTCAAGATCATGGAAGACCTCTCGGAAAAGGAGCTGCCGCAAGGATATGGCTTTGAGTGGACCGGAATGGCGTATCAGGAGAAAGAAGCGGGCGGGACTCAAGGACCGGTGTTCGCCATGGCAATGATTTTTGTGTTCCTGGTGCTGGCGGCACAGTACGAGAGCTGGGCGGTGCCATTCTCCGTCCTATTCGGCTTGCCGATTGGCGTGTGCGGCGCGTTCCTGGCTATTTGGATGGTCGGACTCGAGAACAACGTCTACGTCCAGATCGGCATCGTGACACTAATGGGTCTGGCCGCGAAGAACGCAATCTTGATCGTGGAGTTCGCGAAAGAGGCACATGAAAAGAAAGGTATGTCTCTGCTCGAAGCCGCGTTGGATGGCGCGAAACTTCGCTTCCGCCCGATCATGATGACAGCCTTTGCCTTCATTCTCGGTGTCGTCCCACTGGTGGTAGCTAGCGGCGCCGGCGCCGCGGCGCGCGTCAGCATCGGCCTTGCGGTCTTCGGTGGCATGTTATTCGCCTCAACCGTTGGCCTGTTCTTCATCCCGCTGCTCTATGTCGTGATTCAGGGGTTGGCTTACCGTCTGGCGGGACAGAGCCCTGGCATGGTTCAAGCGGTTCCCGAAGGAGTATCCAAGGCATGACAGTCGGAAGATATCTTGGTATCGCCCTGCTGACTGTACTTCCCCTCCTGAACAGCTGCCGTGTTGGCCCGAACTACAAACGGCCCAGTATTGCTACGCCCCCACAGTTCCGCGGATCAGAGAGCGAATCGGACCAAGCGTCGCTGGGCGATCGCAAATGGACAGAAATCTTTCAGGACAAAGTGTTGCAGTCGTTGCTTGACGAGGCCCTGTTGAACAACCGCGACCTGAAGCTTGCGGCCCAGCGAGTTCTTGCGGCCGAAGGTCAGTTGACGTCAACTCGTTCGGGACTTTTTCCGCAGATCGGCGCAACCGGGGGCGCCGCTCTGCAACGCAGGGAAGGTTCCGGATTCAACGTGGCAAACGGTCTGGGCGGTGTGACGTGGGAGATTGACCTCTTCGGCAGGATACGGCGCGCCACCGAAGCCGCCGAAGCCGACTTGAGGTCGCTTGAACAAGACCAGGCGTCTCTCCGGCAGCTATTAGTAAGTCAAGTCGCCTCAGCCTATTTTCAACTCCGGGAGCTCGATCAAGAACTGGCCATCCTTCGCGACTCACTCAAAACGCGAGAGTCGTCAGTGCGACTCGTGTCGGCACGCATGACAGGCGGCGTGGGAACATCGATCGATGTCGATCAGGCGACAAGTCTGGTGCACCAGGCTGACGCATCTATTTCCAACGTAGAAAAAGGAATCGAACAAACTGAGAATCTGATCTGCTTCCTCTTGGGTCGCCGGCCCGGCCCGATCGAACGGGGAGCGACACTTCCCGAACAAACGGATGCCATTCCGGTACCCGCGGGATTACCATCGAGTTTGCTGGAACGACGGCCCGACCTTCGAGCGGCAGAACAACGATTGATTGCGGCTAACGCTCGGGTTGGTGTGGCGAAGGCGGCTTTTTTTCCTGCAATTACTCTTACCGGAACAGGCGGTTATCAATCCGTTTCCCTTACTAATCTTGTCGACCGTGCAGGACCGGTATACGGGTTTGGTGGAACCATTGACATACCAATTTTTGATTTCGGCCGGAGAAGCGGGAACTACAATCGAGCGAAGGCCGAAGGCGAAGCTGCACTGCAGCTTTACCTCAAGGCTGTCGATAATTCGTTCCGTGACGTCGCTGATGCTCTTGTCGGACGGAGGAAAGCGATAGAAGAGAGAGAGAAGCTTGAGCGGCTGGTCAACACACTCCGCCACCAAAGCCGGATGGCTGAGTTGCGGTATCGGGGTGGAGTTTCAAGTTACCTCGAGGTACTCGATACGGAACGCCAACGATTAGAGTTTGAGCGAGATTACAGCCGCGGGCAGTTCGAGGAGGCCTTGTCACTGGTGCAGCTCTACAAGGCTTTGGGCGGCGGCTGGCAGTAGAGATCTCCTTGCCAGAGGTACAGGGACCAGGGGATTCCCGGCGGAAGCCTGGTCGATATTCTTCTTAAAGACCAGGATGTGCTGACGCGGCAGTTCCTTGCCGACACGCTCCAGTAAAAAGCCTTCATCCTCTACTTCAAGTTTGGCCTCTGCCACGCTCATTTTGTGCTCTGGACGAATGGGGACCCACGGATCTTCCTTCCGGTATTCGAGGAGAACCAGACGTCCGTCATCCTTCAATGCCTTACGAAGTTCGCGGAGCATACGCTGCGGCTGCGAGAACTCGTGATAAACATCCACCATAAGGATCAGGTCGAGCGAGTTTTCGGGTAATTTTGGATCGGTCTCGGTGCCCAGAACAGTGACCACGTTGTCGAAGTTCGCCTTCTCCAGGCGGCGGCGTAGAAGGCGGAGCATTTCAGGCTGTATATCCTGCGCGTATACTTTTCCCTCCGCGCCGACGCGCCTCGCCAGACGAACAGTAAAATACCCGGACCCGGCACCGACATCCGCCGCGGTCATTCCGGCTTTGATTCCGATGCTCTCAAGGGCGGCATCCGGCATTTCTTCGATCTCGCGCTCGGAGCGTTCCAGCCACTGGGCTCCGCTGAACCCCATGACCGAAGCAATGCGCCGGCCGCTTTTCGGATGAACCGCCTGTGCCCAGACGGCTCCGGCAACAATCAGTAGGGCGATGACAGCCCTCGTCGTTTGGCGCGACAATTGGAACAATATTATGTTCCGGAATCCACTAGATGAACGTTCGTAGCTCATGGAAGACAATCGGCCTTCTGCTGCTGGCATTCGCCGTAGCGGGGTGCGGTTCGAACGCGCGCCGCGACCAGTTCGCCTTCCGCATCGGTGACAACGTGCGGGTGGGCCCTTTTACCTATACCGTCATTGAATCGCATTGGAAGCCACAATTAAGCGGCACTCTTTCGACGCGCGTGCCGGAGCAACAGTTTCTCATGATCCGCCTGACGATTACCAATTCCGGCGGGAAGGAAGCGTCCGTGCCCCTACTATCGCTTGAAGACAAGCGGGGTAGCGAATACCGGGAACTGCAGGACGGCAGTGGCGTGGATAACTGGTTAGGGTTGATCCGAACCATTGCTCCAGCCCAGACGGAAGACGGCTGGATTGTGTTCGACGTTCCTCAGAACGATTACATATTACGCTGCGTCAGCGGCGGCGACGAGGAAACCGAACAGGTTTCCCGCGTGGAGATTCCGCTTAGCCTTGATTCGCTCCAGGATGAAATGCAAAAATCCGACAATCCGATTGTGCCGCCGCCTGTCAACCGTTAGCCTGTTCTTCTTGGCAGCCGGGCTGGGGAACGCGCAGCAACCGCCTCTCGAAGTCCAGAACTTTACGTTTCGCCAGTTCGAAGGGGGGCCGGCTTGGCCGCCGGGATACGGTGCTGCTTCTTCGGAAGTCATATTTTTCGATTTCCGGATCGCCGGATTTGGCCGGGAACCCGGTGAATTCGATGACACAGTCCGCTTATCCTACACGGTTTCGGCAATCGACAGCAAAGGCCGGACGCTTGCCCCCACGGTAAAGGGACAAGTAGAGACGACCATCACGGAAGAAGATAAGAAGGGCGACTGGAAGCCAAAGGTTACCGGAAGCTTTACGCTGCCCGCGTATCTCCCGGAAGGTACAGCCAGCGCGCGCGTCTCGGTACAGGATGCCGTTGCCAAACGGGAGATCAGCTCCGAGGTTCCGTTTCCGATCCACGGCCTGCGTATTGAAGAAGGCGCGCCACTTTCGATCGTGAACTTCCGGTTTCTACGGTCTGAAGACGGGCAGGATCCATTGGAGGTCGCCGCTTATGCACCCGGCGACATGGTGTGGGCTCGTTTCGAGATGATCGGATTTGCGGTATCTTCCGAAGGTGACGTTGCCGTGTCCTATGGGATCGAAGTGAGCAATACGGTCGGAAGAGTCATGTACAAGCAGGAAATCGCGGCGGAGGAACGGCGCAGATTTTCATTTCCGCCGGCCTACTTGCCGGGCCTGATCAGCCTCGCATTGCAAGACTCGCCGAAGGGCGCGTATACGATTCGATTGACGGTCACCGACGGACGAACTTCCCGCGAATCCGTTACCGAGCACGCGTTCCGGATCGAATAGTCCTATGGACGCTCTCGCGCTACACCGGATTCATTTCGCGTTCACGATCACCTATCACTATCTTTTCCCGCAGCTGACCATGGGTCTGGCACTGCTGCTGGTGATCTTGAAGACACTCCACCTGCGGACCGGCAACGAAGCTTATGGCGAATCGGTACGCTTTTGGACCCGCATCTTCGCCGTGAACTTCGTGATGGGGGTTGTAACGGGTATACCCATGGAATTCCAGTTCGGCACAAACTGGGCTCGTTTCTCAAAAGCGGCGGGCGGCGTCATCGGTCAGACCCTGGCGCTCGAAGGGGTCTATTCGTTTTTCCTTGAATCGACGTTTCTCGGAATGATGCTCTATGGCGAACGCATTTTAGGTCCAAGGGGACACTGGCTTGCTACGTTCTGTGTCTTCGCCGGATCATGGTTATCGGGTTTCTTTATCATCGCGACGGATGCATGGATGCAGCATCCGGTCGGCTACCATCTGGGCGCCAACGGCGAAATTATTCTGGACAGTATCTGGGCGCTGCTCCTGAACCCATGGAATCTCTGGCAGTATGCGCACAACATGTTGGGCGCGGTAATTACCGGCTGTTTCGTGATGACTTCGATCGGCGCTTACTATCTGCTGGACAAGCGGAACGAGGAGCACGGCGAGATTTTTCTCCGAACCGGCGTCCTGGTCGGCCTGGCGGCGACGGTTCTGGTGGCGTTCCCCACTGGCGATCAACAAGGCATGATGGTGGGCCGTCACCAGCCCATCGCACTTGCGGCTATGGAGGGACATTTCGAGACACGCGCCGGAGCGCCGATCGCCGTGGTCGGGCAGCCGGACGTCGAGCAGCAGCGTTTGGACAACCCCATAACCATTCCCAGAGTATTGAGCTTCCTGACATATAAGCGTTGGGATGCCGAGGTTAAGGGCCTGAACGACTATCCGAGAGAAGATTGGCCGGATAACATTCCGTTGCTTTACTATTCGTTCCACATCATGGTGGGCCTGGGTACGATCTTCATCGCGATCATGGGCGTTGCAGCGCTTCTTCTGTGGAAGAACAAGCTGTTCGCGGCGAGGCCGATGCTGTGGATTTTGATGCTGGCGGCTCCGTTTCCCTACATCGCGAATACCGCCGGGTGGATGACAGCAGAACTGGGCCGGCAGCCCTGGCTTATC
>CAYTVP010000151.1:0-10209 GCA_964441675.1 uncultured Solibacteraceae bacterium
GGCGATGACGGGCGCTGAGGAGCGCCGGGCCGGGCCGGGCCGCGGGATTGCATTTGCTGCTGCGCAAGTCGGGCCGCCAACTGCGGATTCGGCGGAACCACCGGCCGTTGAGCCGGCTGACCCGCGAGACCCTGCGGCCGTGCGATCGGCTGGCCGGGGTGTGCCGCGGCCGCGGGCGGATTTGCCGGCCTTGGCGCAGGCCTTTGCGGAAGTGCCGGACGAAGTGGCGCGCCAACCGGAGCACCGGGCGTCACCATGGCCGTCGGCGGAGCTGACGGAGGCGCTGAAGACGAACTGCCAGCGGCAGGACCGGGAGCTACCACGGCACCCGGAACACTGGGCCGAGCCTGTTGTGGCGGCCGGGCCGGTGAGGAAACTTGGGGTGGTCTCGGCGCCAATGGCATGCGCGGCGCAGCAGCCTGCGGGGCACGAGTATCAGGCGGCAACGGTTGCCGTGGTCCTGAGAGGATCTGCCCTGGACGCGCAGGCGCAGAGGGCCGCGATGGGACCGCGCCAGATCTCGCAATGGGCGGCGTCACCGGTCCTGACGACAGCGGCGGGCGCAACGGAGCGCTGGGCTTCGGTGCCTGAAATACGGGAGGCGGCGGCGTTTCCGTCTTCGCCTCAATGTCAGAAGCGGAGTCCGAAGCCGGAGGCGCCGCCGGCGCAGCAGGTTTCTCCTGCACCGCAACCGACCGTCCAGCTGACTCGATCTCGTCCGCGATGCTTTCGCTCGCCACAGCAGTGTTCACACTCTTCGCTTCCTCTCGGCCATTGCCTTGCGCCTGGCCCTCAGTGCGCTTTTGCTGTCCGTAATACTTCCGTACCAATACAGCAACCGAATCGTCCACCGAGCTGGAATGGGTCTTCTTTTCTGAAACACCAAGCTGCGGCAGAAGATCGATCAACGTCTTGGACGGGACCTCAAGCTCTCTTGCCAGTTCGTTAATGCGAATCATGCGTTGGTTGGAGCGCGGCCTCCAATAGGCGGGCGCAAGTTGACAACAGCCTTTCTTACGCTCTACGCGCCGGACTTATCTCCAGTGGGTGCGCTCTTCATGGTATCAGATTCCCCTTCAGCGCCCCCTTCTTGTTCCACTACGGTTTCCGTCACGGTTTCCGCCGCGGAAAGTGTTACCCCTTCCGCTTCGTCTCCCGATTCTACTTCTATTTGCGATGTTTCAGCCGCCGGTGCGGATTCTTCCGGGGCGGGCTCTTCGGACGGGGCGAATGTCGCGTAGTACGCGTTGATCGCACCGACGATCTGCTCCACCGCGCCAGCGCCTCCATCTTCCGGCGCCGGGCCCGCGCCGGGCACCTCTTCAATCTCCTCGGGCGTCATGCCGCCGAGCTTTTCCACCGTCGTCACGCCGGCGGCGGAGAGGTCTGCCAGTAGCTGATCGCCGAGCCCGTGGGCTCCCAGGACTGAGATGGGCGCGGTCGCGACCTGCATGTCGGCCATCTGCTGCTCCACTTCCTGCCGCTTTTCTTCCTCGCTCTTGATGTCAATCCGCCAGCCGAGAAGCTTTGCCGCCAGGCGTACGTTCTGCCCCTTCTTCCCGATCGCGAGCGAAAGCTGCGTGTCATCAACGATGACTTCCATGTGCTTTTCCACCGGATCGAGAACAACGACGCGTGTAATTTTCGCAGGGCTTAACGCATGAGTTGCAAAAACCACAGGATCGTCCGAGTACTCGATGATGTCGATTTTTTCGTTCCGCAGCTCGCGGATGATGGACTGTACGCGCATGCCTTTCATGCCCACGCAGGCCCCAACGGAGTCGACATCACGGTCGCGGCTCCAGACGGCGATCTTCGTACGTTCGCCGGCCTCCCGGGCGCACCCTTTGATGACCACCGTGTTGTCGTAAATTTCCGGCACTTCCTGCTCGAACAGCCGCATCACCAACTCCGGCGCAGCGCGGGACACGATCACCCCAGAATTTTTACCGCCCTTTTCGACACCTTTGATTACGCACTTGATGCGATCGTTGATCTGAAAACTGTCCAGGCGCGACTGCTCGCGCTTCGGCAGGCGCCCTTCGATCTTTTCTCGCTCGATTTCCACCACCAGGTCGAGACCTTCGATGCGTTTTACCATGCACTGCACCATCTCGCCCTCGCGGCCGGTAAACTGCCGGAACACGGTTTCGCGCTCGGCTTCCCGCACCTTCTGAAGAATTACCTGTTTGGCGGTCTGAGCGGCGATCCGGCCGAGTACATCGCGCGGTAGTTCCTCGCGCAATTCAGTCCCGATCTCGGCGGTAGGATCGATCGCGCGCGCCTCCGCCAGACCAATTTCGGCATCGGGGTTCTCTACCGTTTCCGCCACCTTCCGCGCGGTATAAATTTGAAGTCCTGTCTTCGGATCGAACTCAGCGCGCATTTCCTCTGTCGGCTTGTGAAAATGCTTGCGCGCGGCCACCAGCATCGCGTCCTTCACAGCGTCCAGAATGATTTGCGGGTCGATTCCCTTCTCCTTTCCGAGAAGTTCAATCGACTGATAGATGTTGTCCAAAACGGGTGCCTTTTTCATTCGAAAGTTTCTGTTCTTAGGGAAATCTGGCGGGCTACCAGTCGAACTTCAGGTTGGCCTTTGCAACCTGCTCGAAAGGGATCAATAGAGATCCGCCCTTTTCCAGCTCAATGCGAATTGCGCCGCCATCCAGGCCGCCAAGCGTTCCGGTGAGATGCTTGGAATTCTCGATGGGGGTGTGGAGGACAAGACGGGCTTTCTTTCCGGCGAACCGTTCGAAATCTCCCGGCTTGACCAGCTTTCGTTCTACGCCCGGCGAACTGACTTCGAGAGTATAACTCCCCCCAGGAATGACATCTTCAATATCGAGAATGGTGCCGACCTGATGCGACATATTCTCGCAGTCCCCGTGCGTCACGCCACCCGTGCGATCGATAAATATTCGCAGCAAACGGCTATTGCCGCCACCGAGCAGCTGGACTTCGACAAGCTCCACCCCTTCGCGCGCCGCGACGCGTTCCGCGATGGCCGTAATTTTGCCGATGATCTCTTCCTTCACTTGCTGACGCCAACAACAAAAAAGTGGGCTCACGCCCACTTTTCGTATCCCTTAACTAACTCCAGTATATCGAACCTCCACGGAAACGTTAACTTTTGTTCGGGGGTTGGGCCCGCGATCCTCCCGATGTGAGAATTCGCTCCTTCGCCACCCACTAGATCACACATGCAATTGCGCGTAGCAGCCATACTACTGTGCATCTCCGGCTCCGCGCAAACCATCTTGGATGAAGCATATACGGCATTGCGGGAGGCGCAGCTCGAGGAAGCTGCCAAACGCTTCCAAGCCGGCCTTGAGGAGAATCCCGGTCATCTGAATGCGCGGAAGGATTATGCTTACACTCTGCTGCGGCTCGGAGAGCCGGCCCGGGCACGCGAGGAATTCGGCGAAGTATGGCATCGGGACCCCGCGGACTGGACGTCGGCGCTCGAATACGCCTTTCTTTGTCATGAAACCCAGCAGCGCGCCGAAGCGCGGCGGGTGTTCGATCGCGTCCGGCTCCAGGCTTCCGGCGAAGCGCAGAAGACGGCCGAGACGGCTTTCCGGAATATCGATTCGCAACTCGAAACGCGCATCCGTCAGTGGACGGAGGCGGTGGAGAAGCGCCCCGATTCCGACACCGTCCATGAGGAACTGGCGGAGCTGGCGTCCGATCGAGACGAACTGGAACTGGCCGAGAAACATTTCGCCGAAGCTCTGCGCCTGAAGCCGTCGAAGCGCCGCTTTCTATTGAAGCTCGGTGACATCCGTGAACGAATGGGAAAGCGCTCTGAGGCCCTGGCATCGTACGTAGCCGCCTCCCGCAGCCGTGACGTCCGGACGTCAGAGCGTGGCCGCGAGCGTCTACCGGAAGACAACCTGAGCGACGAGGTTCTCGAGCTTGCCGACCTGTATGAGCCGGCGGAGGCGGAACCGGCGGCCAACTACTCCGAAGTTTCCACTCTCGAAATGGCCGATCGGAGCTACAAGTTGGGGTTCATGCAGGACGCGCTCCGCTACTACGAGTCCGTACAACAGACCGAGCCCGGAAACCCGCATGTTCTGACGCGGCTGGGATGGACCGAGAACATGCTCGGAAACAATTACGAGGCCTACCGATGGTTCGACCAGGCACGCCGTAGTAGCAAATCTCCAGAGGACCGGGAAGTCGTCAAGGAGGCACAGCGGGCGTGGCGAAACCTTCGCGCATCGGAAGCAGGTGTTCGGGGAACGCTCTGGGTTCTGCCGATGTATTCCACTCGCTGGCAAAGTGCGTTCGCTTATGGCCAGGCAAGGATGGAATTCCGGCTGGGAAAGCTTCCGGTTCGGCCGTATCTGTCGATGCGCTTTGCGCATGACGCATGGGCCCGGAATGCGCCGGGACCGCTATCGGAACGGGCCATCACACCGGCTGCGGGCATTGTCACCAAACCATGGCGCCGCGTGACGTTTTGGGGTGAGGCCGGTGGCAACGTCGGAAATATCCAGGGCAAGGACTTCCGCGCCGGTGCCGCGCATGCCCGCGGGTTCGGACAGCTTCTGGGCGGGGAAACCTCCGGTGCGTTCTACCTCACGGAAAACGCGGTCAACTATGCCAGCCGCTTTGACAACAATGTCATGTTCTCGTCGCAGAACCGTTTCGGCTATACCCTCGGAAGGATTCAGGCCGGGTGGCTATTTGCCGCCGGCACGGATACGCGGCGGGAATATTGGGCAAACTACTGGGAATTTGGCCCGACATTGCGCGCACGAATTCCGGGCATGCCGAAAAACATGTACCTGAACGTGGATCTGGTCCAGGGCTGGAACTTCTATAACCAATACAATCCACGGCCTGCCGCCTACCGCGATCTACGAATTGGAGTCTGGTTTGCGATTGCGTATTAGCCTGATCCTTGCAGCGGGCCTTGCCGCCGCTCAGACTCCTCTCGCCATCGATGCGCCGGCGGGCCCATGGCGGGACATCCTGGGCAGCATTGGAATTCAGCAGGGCGCGCCTGCGGGGATTCGCCGCCTGACCATCGCCATTGGGGAATCGCACGGAGTCGAGCGCGGCGAAGGCACGGCCACGATCCGGCGCATTGTCGACTGCCGAAGGCCGGAGCTGGAAATCTATTGGGACCGCCCCACCGTGATCTCGCGCTTCATTCTTCCCGCGAAAGCAACCACCTTTGCATACGAACGCTGGACCCAGGCTCCTGTGCTGGCCGGATGGCGCGAGGGCGAGGAAGCTGTTTTGTGGCTGGCGGCTGATCCTGGGGCGCGCGGATTCGAACGGTTTCCCTATCTGCTACAGGCGCTCGCCGATCTCGGCGTCGAGCCCCCGCTTCGCGGCAACCAGCTTTGGGCATTTTTCGATTCCTCCTATCGCCTCCGTACCGATGCAGATCTTCTGGCGAAGCGATGGCGCCGGGCGGGAATCGCCGGAATTCATGTCGCGGCCTGGCATTATTGGGAGCCGGATCCGGGCCGCGATGCCTATCTGAAGCGTCTGATTGAAGCTTGCCACCGCAACGCGATCGTGGTCTATGCCTGGATCGAGTTTCCGCATGTCAGCGAAAAGTTCTGGGAGGATCACCCGGAATGGCGCGAGAAAACCGGCCTTCTCGGCGATGCGCATCTCGATTGGCGCAAGCTGATGAATCTCCAGAACCCGGACTGCGTCCGGCAGATCCGGATCGGATTGGAAGCCCTCGCCAAACGATTCGATTGGGACGGCATCAATCTTGGCGAGCTTTATTTCGAATCGCTGGAGGGTTACGCAAATCCCGCGAGATTCACGCCTTTTAACGACGACGTCCGGGCCGCATTCCGCGACAAGGCTGGATTCGATCCGGTGGATCTGTTTTCAACCCGGGCCAACGACCGCAAAGCGCTGCGGCAGTTTCTCGACTTCCGAGCCGATCTCGCCCGCGAGATGCAGGAGCAGTGGTTGGATACCCTCGCCGCAATCCGCGCAGAATCGCCTGATCTCGATCTCGTTCTGACGCATATCGACGATCGGTTCGATACGCAGATTCGCGACCTGCTTGGCGCCGACGCCAGCCGTGTCCTGCCCCTACTCGACCGGCATGACTTTACGTTCCTCATCGAAGACCCCGCCACGGTGTGGCATTTGGGGCCACAGCGATACCCGGAAATCGCCCGGCGCTATCAGAAGCTGACTCCGAAGCAAGACCGGCTGGCAATTGACATCAACATCGTCGAGCGTTACCAGGACGTCTATCCGGTGAAGCAACAGACGGGCGTAGAGCTTTTCCAGTTGGTTCATCTGGCCGCAAAGTCGTTCGAACGCGTGGCGCTCTACTTCGAGAACTCAATCCTGCCACCTGATATTCCCTTGCTTTCGGCCGCGGCCGCCGGCGTTGCGCAAATCGAAGTTGCGCCAGATGGCCTGATTGTCGATGCTTTGCGCGATGTACTGGTGGCGTGGAGCGGGCCGGCACTTGTTGACGGAAAGCCGTGGCCGTTCTATGACGGTGAATTCGTGCGATTGCCGGCGGGAAAACACCGCATCCAAAAGGGCGAGCCTGTATTCCAGATTTTGGATTTGAACGCGAAGCTGCTATCCGCGGAATGGTCCGGGAAAGGAGTAGCGCTGGAGTATGAAAGCCGATCCCGGGCGATTATCAAAACAAAGGACAGCACGAAAATGCTGCCTGCAGGCCGGCACAAAGTCTATTTGGCGGCCGACGGCTCGTAATTCAGCGCCACTTCCTCATCCACGGATAATCCCGCAAGTACCGCTACTTGTATATTGTTGTGAGCGCCCAGCTCCACTTCGCGCCGGACAAAACGTCCGCCCTGGCGAACATAAGCCACGGACTTCCCGTTTTCGGTGTGGATTGCCGCGAGCGGCACAGTGGCGTCGCTTTCGGTGCTTGCAATTTTTACATCAGCGGCCGCCGAAAGATCGGGGATCAGACGCTCATGCTGCTGCTCGATCATCACCTGAATGGGAATATTCCGGATGTAAGACTGCTGCCGCCGTCCGCCGACAGCGATAGCACCGATTGAGTGCACCTTGCCCGTAAAGTCCAGCCCCGGGAAAGCATCCAATGTGACCTTCGCTGTCTGGCCGATACGGAAGTTCCCGATTTCTGCCTGGTTGATGGTCCCTTCCACCTGCATGGTACGACGATTGACCACTTTGAGGATCAACTGGCCGGGGTATACCTGATCGCCTTCGCCAATCGGTAAAAACTCACCCCCCCGGAAAATACTTTGCGTCACAGCCATGCCGTCCATCGGGGCATGAATTGTGAAGCGTGTCACATCGCGGCGATGCCGGTCACGATGCCGGGCATGCCGGTCGCGCGTATAGTCGAGGATCTTGAGCTCGGCACTCTGCGAGTCTCGTTTCAAAGGAACCTCCTCGGCAAGCTGCTTATGTGCGGCACCCGCTTCCTCAAGGTCCAGTTTGATCAATTCCTGGTCGATCGCCGTGCGGATCTCCGCCGCGCCCGCATCCACTCTCATCTTGTCGAACGTGGACTTGGCAATCAGAACGTTCTGCTGGAGATTCACCCGCTCCACTTCCTGTTCGGCTTTGCGCTTTTTTACGTCGGCCTCGGCTTGAACCACCGTCGAATGGACATCATCGGCATGGTCCGCTAACGATTGCCCGTCGATCTCGGCAATTACATCGCCCTTTTTCACCATGGTGCCGGTGGGAATCAGGCGCAAGAGAATCAACGGCCGATTCGATTCCGGCCCAACCATCCGGGGAGCAACGATGTTCGCGAAATCCCGGGCGGCCGTCTGGCCACTCACGCGGATCGTGGTAACGATCGGCGCGGCCACAACACGCGCGGTCCGGACTGGCGAAATCGCCATAGCCCTCTGTTGCTCGGCACGACGGGCTGCCACTCTCCAAGTGACCAGGCCCCCGACAACAGCCAAGGCAACAATGAGCCAAATCCACCGCCGGCCCGATGGTTTGGAGCCTGCAGGCTCCGGCGGGGCGGTCGGGGTGGGTTGAGGCGGAGGAACGGGATTGAGAATGGCCGACATGGATTATTTTTTAGCGCGTGCGCCCTTCCTGTCAGAATACAAGACGGGTCTTCGTGAAAAAAGGCGCGATTTCTACCCCGGAAGTTACCTCTCGCCAAAAATGGCTGGCTTTGTGGGCGGCTTTTTTCGGTTTCATGCTGGACGCAATGGACGTTCTATTATACGTCTTTGCGATTCAAACACTTAAGACGGAGTTTGGGCTCACCAATGCCCAGGCGGGCCTGGTCAGCTCAGCGACTCTGGTTACCTCTTCGTTCGGCGGGATCGCCGCGGGTATTCTATCCGACCGGATCGGCCGGAAACGCACCCTAATCTATACAATCCTTTTATATTCATTAGCTTCCGGGGGAACGGCTCTGTCCAATGGTCTTTGGGCGCTGATATTCTGGCGTGCACTGGTCGGGCTGGGACTGGGAGGCGAATGGTCGGCAGGCGCGGTGCTGGTGGCCGAGAGCTGGCCGGGCCATCAACGAGCCAAGGCCGTTTCGCTGATGCAATCCGGCTGGGCGGTGGGTTATATGTTGGCGGCCGTGGTCGCCGCTACCGTGCTGCCAACCTACGGGTGGCGGGCAATGTTTCTCGTCGGCATGCTACCCGCTCTGATTACAATCGTAATCCGCCGTAAGGTGGAAGAACCACCGATACACCAATCCGTCCGCGCCGGATCGGTCCGGGAGATTTTTCAGGGAGCCCTTGGGCGTCGAACGCTCGTCGCCACGGCTGTCGCGACGGCGGCCCTGTTTGGTTATTGGGGCTTGTTCACATGGCTGCCAGGGTTTCTATCCGGCCCGAAAGAGGCCGGCGGCGCGGGTTTCGACATTGTCCGCACCAGCGGGTGGGTGTTCACGATGCAAATTGGTGCATTCTTTGGCTATCTCAATTTTGGCTGGCTGGCCGACCGGTTCGGCCGGCGCCCTGCCTTTGCAGGCTACGTCACTATAGCGGCAATTCTCACCCCGATCTACGGAACGCTACCGCTCTGGGGTGGGGACTATGCCGCCACCGGTCTTCTTCTGCTGGGGCCACTGGTAGGGTTTTTCGGCACCGGATTCTTTTCTCTGTTCGGGTCGATGTTGGCAGAGCTGTATCCCACGCGCGTACGCGGAGCAGGTCAAGGCTTTGTTTACAACTTCGGACGCGGTTTGAGCGCGCTCGCGCCGTATTTGGTCGGCGCGACGGCGGACCGCAGCGGACTCGGGCTGGCGCTCGCTCTGAACTCGGCATTCTTTCTGATTGGCGCAGCACTGGTGTTCCTACTCCCGGAAACGCGGGGCACAAACCTGGAAATGCTGGATGCGGAGGCGGCCACCCGATGATTCCCGTCGCACTGACAATCGCCGGATCCGATCCATCGGGCGGGGCGGGCATTCAGGCGGATCTGAAGACTTTCCATCAGTTCGGGGTCTACGGCGAGGCAGTCTTGACCCTGATCACCGTACAGAATACGCGGTCGGTTTCGCGCGTCCACACCCTGGACCCGCACCTGGTGCGCCAGCAGATTGAAGCGGTCCTCGAAGATATCCCTCCCGCGGCGGTGAAGACCGGCGCGCTCGGCTCCGAGGAAATGATCAACATGATGGCGATGCTCGACTTGCCGAATCTTGTGGTCGATCCGGTGATGATCTCCAAGCACGGCACGCCGCTGATGACCGAGGAGGCACGACACGCGCTTGCCGTTCGGATTCTTCCGCGCGCGCGACTGGTGACGCCGAATCTTGCGGAGGCATCGGCAATCGCCGGTATGGAGATCGATGGGCCGGACACAATGCGCGAGGCGGCGCGAAGAATCGCAAGCCTCGGCCCGGCAGCCGTCCTGGTGAAAGGAGGCCACCTGGTTGGCGACGCGGTCGATCTGCTCTATATCGACGGCGCTTTCCTGGAGTTTACGGCGCCGCGGATCGATACCCGGCACACACACGGTACCGGCTGTGCATACTCGGCCGCAATTACGGCGCTATTGGCGCGCGGGGAGACCGTTCGAAACGCCGTCGCGATGGCCAAATCCTGGATTACCGCAGCCATTCGATCGAACCCGGGACTTGGGGCCGGATCGGGTCCGGTGAATCATTTCGCGCGCGTAGTTTCCGGCCAATAGCGTTCGATTCCCACGACTTCGGCACCCCCGGCAGTCTTGCGCAGATAAACATGGGTCGATTGCCCCGGCCGGTGGGCGGCCGTTATC